>JAFLBG010000053.1 GCA_017303975.1 Bacteroidota bacterium | reverse complement strand
ACGTGCAGATGGATTTCATAACATAGAGAGCGTTTTTTTGCCTATACAACTAGCCGATGTGGTTGAAATAATTGATCACACCGATTTTTCGTTGTCTGTTTCTGGATTAGCAATTGATGGTGATGTAAAAGATAATTTATGCTATAAAGCTTTTAAATTGTTGCAAAACGAGTATGCAATTCCCAATGTAGCCGTGTATTTGCATAAGGTGGTGCCTATGGGAGCAGGATTGGGCGGAGGGTCGAGCAATGCGGCATTTATTCTCAAACTACTAAACGAAAAATTTAAATTGGGATTAAATGCTTCTCAGCGTAAAAGTTTTGCACTACAATTGGGCAGCGATTGCGCTTTTTTTATTGATAACAAAGCCTGTTATGCGCAGGGTAGGGGAGAATTAACCTCTGAAATTCAACTTGATCTTAGTATGTATAAAATAATGGTTGTGCATCCGGGAATTCATGTAAATACAGGTTGGGCGTATTCGCAACTAACTCCTAAGAGGTCAGAAGTTTCGCTATTGGATGTGCTGAAAAAAAATATAAAGGATTGGAACCAGCATCTAACAAATGATTTTGAAGCTCCAATTTTTTTGAAGTATCCGGAAATAAAAGAGATTAAAGAAACTTTCTATCGACACGGAGCAGTGTATGCATCTATGAGTGGGAGTGGGTCGGCTGTGTATGCGCTGTTTCCTGCTACACAGCAATTGACCATAAATTTTCCGGATCATTATTTTAGGTGGGAGGGGAATATTATTTCTTAAAATTTTGCAAATGAAAATAACTATTGGCTTTAATTTAGCCAACAGAAATGAATATAAATTAGATGGCGTATTCCATCTGGCAAACAAGAACAAATAAATCATACACATGAAAAAATATTTTTCAATCCTGCTTATATGTGCTGTTGTTGCTGCAATGTATTGGTTTAACCGAACAAAGGTTGTGGATGCACACGCTGTTGATGGTTTCTCTTCTCCATGGAGTAAAAAGACAGGACGAAAAGCCTATGAGTTGGAACGCTTGGTAGATCCTGCAACAGGAAAGATTCCCGCAGGTATTCGGGCAAAGGAATTAGCATATGCGGCTACACTTCCAAACGATTTGATGGCAGCTAGTTTTAAAAGCATGTCTTCTGCATCTTGGATAAACAGAGGCCCCTACAATGTAGGTGGTAGAACACGTGCTTTTGCTGTTGATGCGTCAAATAGCTCTGTGTTGCTTGCTGGCTCTGCTGCTGGAGGTTTATGGCGTTCTACCAATGCAGGGCAGAACTGGAATTGTGTTTCCGACAAATCGAAAAACATGGCCATTACGTGCATTGCACAAGACAAACGTATTGGTAAAACTAATGTTTGGTATAGTGGCACAGGAGAGGCGTATGGCGCATCGCCAAGTGGTGGTGGGGCGTATTATTTGGGTAATGGAATTTATAAATCTATTGATGGGGGTGTTAGTTGGAACCTATTGTCTGCAACATCTCCCAACTCACCACAAAGTTTTAATAACTATGGAGAATTGGTATGGAATGTAGCTACCAATCCGGCAGATTTAACAAACGATGCAGTGTTTGCTGCTTGTGTGGCAGGTATTTATAAATCGTTAGATGGCGGCACTACATGGACTCAGACAAAAGGAACTAGTTTATCCATAGGCTATTCCTATTTTACCGATGTGCAAGTAACTTCTACCGGAGTTATTTATGCAACCTTAAGTAGTGATGGCGGACAGAAGGGAATTTGGCGCAGTGCAAATAATGGCGCTAATTGGACAAATATTACACCTTCCAATTTTCCATCGGTGTACGATAGAATTGTAATTGGAATTTCTCCTGCTGACGAAAATCAAGTTTGGTTTTTGGCACATACACCCGGCTTTGGAGCGCCCGATACCAACTACTTGGGGGATGTTGAATGGAATAGCTTATGGAAGTACAAGTACCTTTCGGGCACAGGAGCAGCTAGTGGAGGTTTGTGGAATAATTATTCACAAAACTTGCCTTCTTCTTTTGGAGTTGGACCGTTCGATCAGTTTAGTGCACAAGGCGGATATGATTTAGTTGTAAAGGTAAAACCAAACGACACCAATGTTGTATTTATTGGTGGTACGAATGTTTATCGTTCTACCAATGGCTTTCAAGATAAAACGCAGATTGCCTACATTGGTGGATACAAGCCGGCTACCAACTTGCCAATTGTAGAAAGCTATATCAATCATCATCCTGATCAACATGTGTTGGAATTTTTACCGGGTAATCCAAATGTGTTGTATTCTGCACATGACGGGGGAATTTCTGTTACACAAAACTGTATGGCCAGTACGGTGGTTTGGTCGTCATTAAGCAACAGTTATATTACAAGTATGTTTTATACAGTTGCTATTGACCATGCAATGCCAAATAATCCAATTGTAATTGGAGGGTTGCAAGACAACGGTACACAATATACCAATAGTACTAATCCGCAAACCCTTTGGACGCAATCGCGCGGTGCAGACGGCTCGTATTGCGCTATTGCCGACAGCCAAAAAATGTATTACATGTCGATACAAAATGGCAAAATGATGAAAGGAACGCTGAACTCGAACGGAAATTTTCAAAACTTTGCCCGTATCGACCCAATTGGCGGAAAAAATTATTTATTTATCAATCCATATACACTCGACCCCAATAACAACAACATCATGTATTTGGCGGGAGGTAAAAATGTATGGCGAAACCACGATTTATCGCAAATACCGTTGTTAAATACATGGGATTCTGTACAAACCAATTGGACAATGTTTCCGGATACGGTTGCCGGAAATAATGTGCGCGTTTCTGCCATAACTGCTTGTAAAGTGCCTGCTAATAGGGTGTATTACGGAACAACCAACAGAAAAGTTTTTAGATTGGATTCGGCAAATGCCGGAACTCCCATCCCTAAAGACATTACAGGCACAGCGGTGAATGGAGCGCTTTTTCCAACAGGTAATGTGAGCTGCATTGCGGTAGACCCAAGAGATGGAAATAAAGTGATGGTGGCGTTTTCTAACTACAACGTGTACAGTGTTTTTTATTCTGATAATGGCGGAACTACCTGGACTAAAGCAGCCGGAAATTTAGAACAAAATGTAAATGGAACGGGCAATGGGCCTTCTGTTCGATGGTTGTCGATAATGCCGGTTGGGAATAAAACTGTTTATTGGGCTGCAACATCAACTGGCCTATACGCCACAGATACCTTGATGGGAACCTCTACTGTGTGGGTTCAGCAGGCGACTAATGAAATTGGAAATATGGTTTGTACAATGATTGATTACAGAGAGTCGGACGGATTAGTAGTGGTAGCAACACATGCACAAGGCGTTTTTTCGGCAAATATTACTTCGGTAAATGATATTTATACAGCTGTAGATTATCAAAAACAAGCACATTCAAACGAATTCAGTGTTGCTGTATTTCCTAATCCTACAGATGGGCTTTGCAGCGTATTTGTGCAGGATATAAACACGATATCGGAAATTGAGGTAAGCGTATTTGCGCTTGATGGTAAGCGTGTTTCTTATTCAAAGAGAAAAAATACAGACACTCATTTTGCAATTGATATCGATTTGCGTGCCTTCCCGGCAGGTATTTATAACCTACAGGTGTCGGATGGAAATAAAAGAAACACTACTAAAAAAATTGTAAAAAAATAAGAGGCTGCTTATGTATGCAATACTCTTAACTAGTAAGCAAATAAATCAAACTTTTTCATAAGTAGATTTATTTGCTTCTTTACCTCTTTTATTCTTGTTTCGTTTTCGTGATTCATTAATACTTCATCAATAAAATCAACAATTTTAGGAATGTCTTTTTCTTTTACTCCTCGTGTAGTAATAGCTGGAGTTCCAACACGAATGCCGGAAGTTACAAATGGAGATTTATCATCAAACGGAACCATGTTTTTGTTGATGGTAATATCTGCTTTTACAAGTACGTTTTCCGCCAACTTTCCGGTTAAATTTTTCGAACGTAAATCAATTAGCATACAATGATTATCTGTTCCGCCAGATACAACGGAATAACCTTTAGATACAAAACACTCCGCCATAATTCGAGCATTTTTTAGAACCTGCATGCTGTATTTAAAGAAACTATCATCTATTGCTTCTCCAAATGCAATTGCTTTTCCTGCTATAACGTGTTCCAGCGGACCACCTTGTGTGCCTGGGAAAACAGCACCATCTAATATAGCCGACATCATTTTTATTTCTCCTTTAGGAGTTGTTAATCCCCATGGATTTTCAAAGTCTTTGCCCATCATAATCATTCCACCGCGCGGCCCACGTAATGTTTTGTGAGTAGTGGTTGTAATAATATGGCAATGCGGAAGGGGGTCGTTTAATAATCCTTTTGCGATAAGCCCTGCAGGATGCGAAATGTCGGCCATTAATAAAGCACCAACAGAATCAGCAATTTTGCGCATGCGTTTAAAATCCCAATCACGCGAATAAGAAGATGCCCCTGCAATAATAAGTTTAGGCATTTCCTTTTTTGCAATGGCTTCAATTTTATTAAAATTTATTCTACCGGTATCTCGGTCAACTCCGTAAAACGTAGCTCTATATAATTTTCCGGAAAAATTTACCGGAGAACCATGCGTTAAATGCCCTCCATGTGATAAATCAAATCCAAGAATGGTATCTCCGGGCTTTAAACAAGCAAGCATAACTGCTGCATTCGCTTGTGCGCCTGAATGTGGTTGTACATTTACCCATTCCGCATTGAACAACGTTTTGGCTCTGTCAATTGCTAATTGCTCTACTTGATCTACAATTTCGCATCCGCCATAATATCGTTTACCCGGAAGACCTTCTGCATATTTGTTTGTAAGCACAGATCCCATAGCTTTCATTACACTGTCACTTACAAAGTTTTCAGATGCAATAAGCTCAATTCCGTGTGTTTGACGTTTTTTTTCTTGTGCTATTAAATTAAATATGGCAGTATCTTTTTGCATAACAAGTTTGTTTGAATCAAATTTAAAAAATTATTCCGTCACAATTTTATTTAAGAGAATCATTTATGAACCACTAAAAGTCAATTTCTCCTGCACCTTCTCGTATTACTTCTATATTTCCATCTATACAGCTCACTACGGTTGATGGTGTATTATTTCCAAATCCACCATCAATCACAATGTCAACGTGCTTTTCGTATTTTTTGTAAATTTCTTCGGGATCTGTGGTGAATTCTATTATCTCGTCATCATCGTGTAATGATGATGTAATAAGCGGTTGGTCGAGTAACGTAACAATATCTTTACAAATAATATTATTCGGAATTCTAATTCCGATAGTTTTTTTTGAATGCCTAAATATTTTGGGGATATTCGTGTTTGCTTCTAAAATAAAGGTGTACGGACCGGGCAGATGCTTTTTTAACAATTTAAATACTGTATTGCTAAACGGTTTGGTAAAATCAGATATGTGTGCTAAATCATTGAAAAGTATAGAAAAATTAGCCTTTTCGGGCTTTATTTTTTTTAGTTGACAAATTCTCTCGAAAGCTCTACTCTGATTAATATCACACCCAAATGCATAAACAGTGTCGGTAGGATAGATAATAACACCGCCACTTTGCAAACAATCCACCACCTGCTTAATTTTTCTTGTTTCAGGATTTTGAGGGTGTATGGAGAGGAGCATAAGTGAAATGTAAAATTAAGAATGTAAAATTAGGAATTAGTATTGCCGTTTGGATTAAGAATTTTGCATGCAATTCTTAATTTACAATTCTACATTTTTAATTTCCTATTTATTTCCTTTTGCGTAATCAGCCAAAAACTGCGCTAATCCATTATCCGTAAGAGGGTGCTTTAAAAGAGCCATAATAGCGCTTAGTGGGCAAGTTGCCACATCTGCACCAATTTTAGCGCAATCAACAATATGCATTGGATGACGCACAGATGCCGCTAATATTTGAGTTGCATATCCATAGTTATCGTAAACAAGTCGGATGTCTGAAATCAATTCAACACCATCGGTAGAAACATCATCTAAACGACCGATAAAAGGAGAAACGTACGTAGCACCTGCTTTGGCAGCCAAAAGTGCTTGTCCAACGGAAAACACTAGAGTACAGTTTGTTTTAATTCCTTTGTTGGTAAAGTATTTAATGGCTTTTATGCCATCTTTAATCATGGGAACTTTAACAACAATATTTTTATGAAGTTTAGCCAACGCTTCCCCTTCCTTAATAATTCCGGCATAATCCGTTGCAATAACCTCAGCACTTACATCGCCATCAACAATATTGCAAATGTCAACATAGTGCTTAATAATGTTATCGTGTCCGGTAATTCCTTCTTTAGCCATTAATGATGGATTTGTGGTAACACCATCTAAAACGCCTAAATCGTTAGCTTCCTTAATTTGAGCTAGGTTGGCTGTGTCTATAAAAAATTTCATGGTTTGATAGAATAATAAAGTTAAAAAAGAAGGGGTAAGCACCCTATATCGCACCGCTCAACCGTTTACCCTTGCTTTCTTCCGAATCTGGGGGAGTTCAACAGGAGCTGGTCGTATAAGACTTACCCCGTGCAAAAGTAATAAAATATCTCATTAAAAGAGAAATAATTACGCTTGAAATGTTATTTTTAGATAAAAATTAATAAAATTTGATAGCCATATTTCTCAAACTTAAACTAGAATGAAGAAAAGAGGGCCATCCCTAAAACAATTTTAAAATAAAATAGCTTCATATGAATCATTATTTAAAAGCAATTATCGGTTTTTGTTTGTTGCATTTGCTATTGGTAATTACCATATACCTATTAGGGCCAAGTGCCATGGGTAGTATGTGGTTAGGAATTGGAATGATGGTAATGTATATTGCCATTATGGTAGGCTTGGCTATTTGGTACAGAAAACAACTAGGTGGCTATGCCACACTTAAGCAGCTATTTGTTTTTCTTTTTGTAGTAATGATAGTGGGTGGAATATTTAGCGGACTTTTGAACTTGTTATTATACAATGTTATTGACCCTGAATTAGAAGCAAAAACAAAAGATGTAATGAAACAAGCCATGATTGAAAGGTTAGAAAAGTATGGTATGTCGGAAGATGTGATAGAAGAGTCTGTAAATAGAATAGATGAACAAGAGTTTGGCTCATTCAAAGCGTTATTAAATTCTTTATTTGGTGGTGCTATCATGGCTGCTATTTTTGGGGTAATTATCTCCTTAATATTTAGAAAAAATAAACCTGAATTTGTGGATGGTGAAGAAGCGCCAGTTATCGATTCTAATTTGAATTCCTAGTTAAATGGATATTTCAGTTGTAATACCTTTATATAATGAAGACGAGTCGCTGCCCGAGTTGCACGATTGGATAGTGCGAGTAATGAATGCAAATTCATTTTCGTACGAAATAATTTTTGTGGATGATGGGAGTAAAGACAATTCCTGGCAAGTAATAGAAAATTTACAGCAAAAAAATGCGCACGTAAAAGCAATAAAATTTAGAAGAAACTATGGTAAATCCGCAGCTTTAAATGTAGGGTTTGAAGCTGCCCAGGGAGATGTTGTAATTACAATGGATGCTGATTTGCAAGATAGTCCGGATGAAATACCCGGATTATTCAAAATGATAAAACAAGATGGATTTAATCTTGTATCTGGATGGAAGAAAAAAAGATATGATCCCATCACTAAAACAATTCCTACAAAACTATTTAATTGGGCAACACGCAAAATGTCAGGCATTCAATTAAACGATTTTAATTGTGGACTAAAAGCATACGAGCACAAGGTTGTGAAAAGTGTGGAGGTATATGGCGAAATGCATAGGTATATTCCTGTTCTAGCGAAGTGGGCCGGGTTTACTAAAATTGGAGAGCGCGAAGTGGCTCATCAATCTAGAAAGTACGGCACTACCAAGTTTGGTATGAGCCGATTTGTAAATGGATTTTTAGATTTACTGTCTATTATTTTTGTATCAAAATTTGGAAAAAGACCAATGCATCTTTTTGGTACCATAGGTTTGTTTTCCTTTTTTGTAGGCGGTCTAGTTTCTGTATGGCTTATAGCAGAGAAGCTAATTAAAATTTCTCAGCACCTTATACCTAGAGATGTTACAGACCAACCATTGTTCTATTTGGCTTTGGTAGCAATGATTATAGGTACTCAATTATTTTTAACAGGTTTTTTGGCAGAGTTAGTGGCAAGAAATTCTAGCGAACGAAATAAATATTTAATAGATAAAACTATCTAACATCCATAAATAAATTAGATGAAAAAACAATTACTCGTTGTACTTATAGCAAGTATATTTTTATTCTCGTGTACAAAAAATAAGGAACCTTTATCTTGGGATACCGGAATATTAGCGCCAATACTTACATCGTCTATGAATATTGATAATATACTTATAGATACGCTTGTACACTTAAATTCCGACAATTCGATTAGTATAGTGTATAGTAGTAAGTTGTATAATTTGAATATCGATACAGTTTTGAATTTGCCTGATACCGGTATTCGTGCGGCTTTCCCGCCATCGCCTATTTTATTTGCAATGCCTTTAGATACAGGATATTCATTTGTTAATATTGCCAAGTCGGCACAGTATCAATTGGGAGATGTACAACTCAAAAGAGCAATTTTAAAATCAGAGGATATTGTAATAAATGCTGTAAATGGTTTTGATGCCAAAGTAAAAGTTAGATACGAAATGCCTAATGTAAAGTTAAACGGAGTTTCTTTTAATATTGTTGATACCATACCTGGCGCAAATGGATCTTCTCCCGGAGTTTTTAATAAAACGTATAGTTTGGCCGGTTATGAGGTAGATTTTACTGCTTCTCAACCTGCACAATACAATATTGTGCAAACAGTTATTGGAGCGGTAACTACAGAAACATGTATTGCTAACCCTGGAGATAGTATAGTAATCAATACTAGATACACAAATATAAAAGCAGATTATGCTTATGGTTATTTTGGTCAAGATACCTTATCTGTAGGGCCAAGTGAGACAACGATTGGTCTATTTAAAAAAGTAAAAGGAGGCTCGCTGAGCTTAGAAGATGCAAAAGTATATTTTACAATCGAAAATTATTTAGGATTGAATGCATTTGTAAATATATCACAGATGTATTCTAAAAATACAACAACCAATACTACGGTAAATCTTTCGGCATCTTCTATTATTAATAATCAACTTAATATTACACGTGCAACTGAAAACCCATTGGTGTCAACGGTTGTAACTAGAACTTTAAATTCTACTAACTCAAATATAAAAGCATTACTGAATAATCTTCCAGATAAAATGGGATACCAATTAGATGTATATACCAATCCTTTTGGGCCACAATTCGGAGATAATTTTATTTATTCGGGGAATACGTTTAATGCCAATGTTGATATAGAAATTCCGGTTTCTTTGTATGCTAATAACTTATGGTTGGTAGATACAGTTGATTTTACGCTATCTGCAGGCGAGTTGTCTGAAAAAATAAATAATGGAGTTGTTTCAATGTATGTGGATAACGGATTTCCGTATAGTGCAAAGCTGCAAATGTATTTGCTAGATGAAATGGGAACAACAATAGACTCGCTATATGCTGCAAACTCTATCATTCAGCCCGGTATAATGAATTCGGCTAATAAAGTTGTGGCTAAAAAGTTTACGAAAATAGATTTTCCGCTAACAGCAACGAAGCTGGATAATATGTCTAAAGCAAAACGAATGATCATATCTACAGTGTTAAATACTGCTAGTCAACCACAGTATGTAAAAGTGTATAGTGATTATTCTATTGATGTAAAAATGGTAGCCGATTTTGATTATAGAGTTTCAATGGGTAAGTAAAACGTTCAAAAAAAAGAAAAGTGAAAAAATATATTTTTGGTTTTTTGTTATTCTCCAGTTTGTTTTCAAACGCTCAGTTGTTCGACTATTTGCCCGATACAGCCTCCATTGCTCGTCCACTAAAAGGCTTTGCGAATTTTGACTTAGGATATTTTGTACAAACAAATTCACTTGATAAAGGATTTTTAGAAACAATGATAGAGGGCGGTTATTTAGACGATAATTTCAAGAAAACTACATTGGCTGCTGTAGAACACCGCATGAGATTGGGTGCCATGGTTAATATAAGTTACAATCGAGGTGCTAAAATCAACGATAAATTTGGTGCATTTATCGCAGTTCAAAACAAAACTTTTTTCAATACTACTTTAAGTTCAGATTTACTTCGCTTAATTTTTTATGGAAATAAAGCATTTGACGGACGTACTGCGAATATGAATGGGTTTTCCATTAACGCCATGAATTACTTAAAAGCTGGTGGTGGGGTTTATACATCGCTATTAACAAAAAACAAAGAAGGGCGATTTGGCATTGGAGCCTATTATGTATTAGGATATCATCATACTTCATTTACTGCTAAAACATTTGAGTTAACTACAGGAGACAATGGTTTTTATATTGACATGAAAGCCGACATGGATTTGAAAACAACAATTCCTGATTCCGGTGCATTTAAACTACCTGCCGGTAAAGGCTTTTGTGCTGATTTGTTTTACGAGACTTTTTTTACAGTAGATAAAGGAAAGGGAATGTTTCAAATTGGCGTGTATGATATAGGAACTATTAAATGGGGCGATAATTCAACAACCTATAAAGTAGATACTACCTTTCATTACCAAGGAGTAGAAGTAGAAAATATTTTTAAAATAGGTAGCTCATCTTTTAATGGAGCCAGTTCAGATTCACTGATAAATAAAATTTTCGATAAAAAATCAGGTTCGTATTCAACTATTTTGCCAGCCGAATTACGAGCTAGTGTATATTTACCAATTCATTCGAAAGTATATTTAAGTACCACAGTTAGGTATTTTTACAATTCGAACTTTAAGACTCAATTTATAGCAGGTGTAAACTACAAAGCTCTTAAATGGCTTATGGTAGATGCAGGAGCCGGCTTTGGCGGTTACGGCTCATCCACTGTTTCTTTGGGTGTAACAGCATCCATTAAGCAGAAAACTTTTTTTAGAATTCGAGCAACCAATTTGGAAGGATATTTTGCAAAAACAGCGCAAGCACAAGGTGCAACATTTTCTATTGCGCGTTTAATTAGATAAAATTAAAGCTATGTATAGAATTCTTTTTTTTGTATGTCTTTCATCTTCTTTTTTTGCGCAAGATAATTTTTTAAAGGCTTTTGGTGGCGCCAACAATGATTTTGGAAGAGGTGTGGTGCAAACCTTTGATAAAGGGTATGCTATAATTGGTATTACATCTAGTTTTGGTGGCGTAACGGATGCGTACCTTATAAAAACGGATTCGGTTGGTACTATGCAGTGGCAAAAAAATATTGGAGGCTTCAATGTAGATGTGGGCAACGAAATTATTCAGACTCCAGATAGTGGTTTTGCTTTTGTTGGACACACCAGTAGTATAGGCAACGGTGCGTATGATTTTTATTTAGTAAAAACAGATAAGAACGGCAATACACAGTGGAGTAGAGCATACGGAGGTAGTAGTTGGGATTTTGGCTATAGTCTTGCTGCTACTAGCGATGGTGGTTATGCACTTGTTGGAAAAACATACAGCTTTGGAAATGGAAATGCGGACATCTATTTTGTAAAGACAGATGCAAATGGAGATACGTTATTTACTAAGTTTTTTGGAAAAGGGAATGAAGAGCAAGCTAATTCTGTAGTTGCAACTTCAGATGGAGGCTATTTTATTTCGGGATTCAGTAAAAGTTTTAGCGGGAGTACGTCTCAATTTTATTATTTAAAATTAGATGCAAATGGTAATGATTTATGGAAGAAAAATTGGGGAGGTTCGGGCGAGAACATTATTTCACAAGCATTGCAAACACCGGATGGAGGATATGCCATGATAGGTACCTATTCTAATCCATTAACCAATGGAAAAAAAGGATCAATGCTAATTAAATTAAATGCATCGGGAGACACATTATGGACTAGGTCGGAGGTAAAGGTAAATGAAACATTTACCGGTAATTCGGTGTGCTTGAATGCAAAAGGTGGTTATACTTGGGTTGGTATCGCAGATTTTGACCCTTACTTTGGAATTGATGTTAATTTGCATGAAGTAGATGGAAATGGTGATGATTTTAGCGGTACAACTAGTGTTATAAAGGGTGAAAATGATACAGACATACCGTATGCTGTTAAACTTACATCTGACAGTGGTTATATTGTAGTTGGAGAAACAAATAGTGAAGGAGCTGGAGGGTATGATGTTTTTTTATTAAAGTTTAATAAGCAGCTGCAAGCTCCTGCTTATAGCTTGCTTTCTGTTGGAGAGCAAAATAAAGTAGAGGCTGTTCTAGTATATCCAAGCCCGGCAACTAGTATAATTAATTTTTCTGGAAAAGATTTAATTGGTACTTATTCTATTGCAATTTATTCTGTTTTGGGAGAGCTTGTTTCAGTTACAGATAACAAACCTACAGTAGAGTTGTCTAGTTTGCCCGCAGGATTATACAATTTTCAAGTATTTAATTCTACAAAAGGGACTTCTTCTTTCGGAAAATTTATAAAAGAGTAATTGTAATCAAAGCTCAAGTAAAGAGATACGAAGCATCCAAATGGTTGGTTGAAAAGTGGCTTGAATGGAATAATCTAATAAAGCTCTTATTGAAAACTTTTAAACAGGTCGGTGAGGTATTGATCTGTTACCTTTTTGTAATCTTTAGAAATTTCAAACTGATCATCTTTTATACTGTTTTGTGTTACAGTTTTAGCAGTAAATCGCAATTCAAAGCCGTATCTAACAATTTGATACTCCATTAAAACACCCTCAATATCCTTGAATGGAGAGCTCCAATTAGGAGCTTCTATATCTATATCATTGGTGTAGTAAATATCAAACGATTGATTCTTGGGATCCTCAAAAACAATTGTAGTTTTTTTACACTTAAAACCTGCAATAATTTTTGTTTCATTACTTGGCTTTAGCGTAAATTTTGGGAAAGCTTTGTTTTCCTTTTTTAGCGCAATAGTATCGTAAATATGGTAGTATTTTTGGTTAACAATTCGTACTTGCTGAGTAAAGGTTTTTTTCTGAGGATTAGAAATAAAAGCCATGTTTAGCATTCCCATACCTGCAGAAAGTTCTCCTTTGCATTTAGAGTCTTTAAACTTGAAAATCATTTTTGTTGGAGAATAGGCAGCAAGCGGATTGTTTACATCAATTGGGCGAGCATCGTATTCAATTGTACCTTCTCTAATTCCTTTTCCGCCACCTTTTCCATCACACCCAACTAGCAAGGCAAGTGATGTAATAAAAAATACAGATAGGCCTAAAACAACAAGCCTTGATTTTTGCATATAATACTCGGAGCTAGTTACCCTTAAAAATAATCATTTTTACGAAATAAGAAACTTTTAATTGCGATTAGTTCGCTAATGCTAAAATTATTTAGTTAGTTTTTTATAAGCTTCTATGGCTGGTGTAAAAGTGGGGTTTAATCGTAATGTATTCTGAAGGTCGGCAAGGGTTTGTTTGTTATTTCCCAGCTCCTGGTAGCAAAGTGCTCTTGCATAGTACGCTTTAAAATCGGTGGAGTCAAACCGAATTACATCGTTAAAATAGGTAATTGCATTGGCATAGTTCCTGTTTTGCAACAACTGCATTGCACCCAAATTATACAAGGAGTTAGTATGTTGAGGGTAGTGAAAAAGTAATTTTTTATACAAGGAGTCTGCTGTTTTATAATCTCCGGCATCTTGGTAAAATAGTGCTCTGTCGTATAGTGCATCTTGATTAGTGGGTTGTATGCGCAAGGCATTGTTGTAATAGTCTAATGCTAGTGGATTATTTTTTGTGGCAAATAGCAATCCCAATTCCATATAGGCATGAAAATATTCGGGGTCTTGCTCTACAGCAGTTTGCAAGCTAGATATTGCTTTGGTGGTGTCGCCAAGTTCTTTAAAATTCAATCCTTTTAAAAAGTATCCTTTAGAATAGTATTGGTCTATTTTAAGGGCTTTATTTATCAATTCAATTGATTCTGAATATTTGCGAACATAAAAAAATAGTTCGGCCAATTTTATGAGAGCCTCAATACTTTCGGGATTTTTTTTAATACATAATTCGAGCGTAGCTTTTGTTTGGCTTGTTTTATTTATTTTAAAATAGATGTCGGAAAGTAGTAAATAGCTTTTTATATTTCCGCTATCAAGTTTTATTGATCGCTGTAAATCTGCAATGGCTGCTGGATTGTCGTTTTTGTCGAAATAAGCTTGCGCTCTTTTGTGGTAAAGAGTAGAGTTGTTGGGTCTATTAAGAATTTCTTTGTTAAGTGCCTCAATTGATAATTGGGTAGAGTCTATATTTGTATCAACAGGTGTTTTGGTTGAATTGGTGTTGCATCCACTTACTACTAAAATGAATAGCAGGCAATAAATAATTTGTTTGATTTTAAACATAAAAAAATCCCGATAATTAATACTCATATAATTATCGGGATTTTTAAATTAAGAAACAATTTAAAGTTATTCAGCTACCACCACAGCTTCTTCAGATTTTAGTAGTGCCGTTTTTATTTTTCTTTCTATTTCTTCTGCTAATTCTACATTATCCGCAAATACAGACTTCACAGAATCTCTACCTTGACCAAGTTTGGTGTCTTCATAGCTAAACCATGATCCGCTCTTTTTGATAATATTTAATTCAACTCCCATATCAATAACTTCGCCTACTTTCGAAATTCCTTCTCCAAAAATGATGTCGAATTCGGCCATTCTAAATGGAGGAGCTACTTTGTTTTTTACCACTTTAACTCTCGATCTGTTCCCAACAGCGGTTTCACCTTCTTTTATCTGGCCAACTCGTCTGATATCCAAACGTACCGAAGCATAAAATTTAAGAGCATTTCCTCCTGTTGTAGTTTCCGGATTGCCAAACATAACACCAATTTTTTCGCGCAACTGATTAATGAAAATGCAGCAACAGCCGGTTCTGTTAATACTAGCAGTAAGTTTTCTTAACGCTTGTGACATTAAACGAGCTTGAAGTCCCATTTTAGATTCGCCCATTTCTCCTTCAATTTCAGCTTTAGGAGTAAGTGCTGCAACCGAGTCAATAACAATAATATCAATAGCTCCGGAGCGAATTAGGTTTTCTGCAATTTCTAATGCTTGTTCGCCATTATCAGGTTGAGATATTAAAAGACTTTCAATATCTACACCTAATTTTTGTGCATATACTCTATCAAAAGCATGTTCCGCATCTATAAATGCAGCAATGCCACCGGTTTTTTGAACTTCAGCAATAGCATGAATTGACAATGTTGTCTTTCCTGATGATTCAGGCCCATAAATTTCAATTATTCTTCCCTTGGGATATCCGCCAATGCCTAATGCAACATCCAAACCTAGTGATCCGGTAGGAATTACTTCAACTTGCTCTACGGCAGTGTCTCCAAGCTTCATAATTGTGCCTTTCCCGTACGTTTTTTCTAGCTTGTCAATTGTCATTTGTAAAGCTTTCAACTTTTCTTTGTTGTTCTCTTTTGTTTCTTTTACTTCTTTGCTCATTTTATTTTGTTTTAATTGTTACTTATTTGGGTTACCGGTTCGTTGGTTAATCTGTTTTTTTTAGAAAGTTGTTTTTAAAATTCAGAAATCTGTTTGGAATGGTTTTTAGTATCCACTTCTGTTATAATATTTTCTATAATTCCTTTTTCCGAAATGATAAAAGTATAACGCATAATTCCCATATATTTTTTACCATACATAGATTTTTCTCCCCATGCTCCATAGCTTGTAATCATTTCTTTTTCGGTGTCGGCAAGTAGCATAAATGGTAATTCGTATTTACTTATGAAGCCTTTGTGTGCTTTTTCGCTATCGGCACTAACCCCTAATATCTCGTAGCCTTGCTTTTGTAAAGCAGAGTAGTTGTCTTTTAAATTGCAAGCTTGCGCTGTACAACCGGGAGTGTTGTCTTTTGGGTAAAAATAAATTATCAACTTTTTCCCTTTAAATTCTTTTAGCGAAACTACCTTGCCTTCTTGATTTTTTATGGAAAAATCAGGAGCTTTTTGTCCAACTTTTAAATGCGTATAAATTTGTTTACTTGCTTTTGTCATTTTTCAAATTTTGTTATTGTCTAATAACAAAGAAATGTGCTGATGTGTTGTACAAATAACACAAAACTTTGTTGTTTCCCAAGTTAAGTTTTCAGCAGTTTTAAACTGTTTTTTGCAAAATATTTGCAATAGGGTTTTAACTCACATTCGTTGCATTTTGGGCTACGGGCAATGCATACATACCTGCCATGCAGGATAAGCCAATGATGAGCCGTTGCTATTAAATGTTCGGGAATATATTTAACTAGCTGTTTTTCTGTTGCCAATGGAGTTTTTGCATTGTTTGTTAGTCCTAACCGCTCCGATACTCTAAATACATGCGTATCAACTGCCATGGCAGGTTTTGCATATACCACAGAAGCTATAACATTAGCTGTTTTGCGACCAACACCCGGTAATTTTTGCAGGTCGTTTATATCAGATGGAACTTTGTTTTTAAATTCATGCACCAACATATTTGCCATACCAACAAGGTGTTTTGCCTTATTGTTAGGGTAACTAATACTTTTGATATAGGTAAAAACCTCCTCCGAAGATGCTGTTGCAAGCGCTTTTGCGTTTGGAAATTGCTTGAACAGGGCAGGAGTTACCATATTTACCCTCTTATCTGTACACTGTGCAGATAAGATAACAGCAACCAAAAGTTGAAACGGATTTGTGTAATGTAGCTCCGTTTCCGCAGTGGGATTGTTTTTTTGAAAGTAATTTAAAATTTTTTCGAAGCGCTCTTGCTTTTGCATAAAACAAAAGTAGCACGAAAAACCATTGCTTAAAAATTTTTAATCAAATTGCTTAATTTTTTAGCAATTCAATTGTGCCTAGTTGACTCGTTTTAATAATAGACAGCGCTTTCGAATAATTTAAAATATTCCTAATTGTGTGTAAATGAGGTGTTAATTCATTTTTTGAAGAGTTGGATGTCGGTTGGCTTATTAAGTTGCTCGGAGTAATTGTTTTATTCATTTATTAAGTAGTTTTAGTTTCAATAATGAATCGGTTTAAAGGGTGATAAAAGTCTTATTTTTACTAATAAACGCTAAAAATGCACTAATATTATTTTATTCTGTAAAAAAACTAATGCAACTTTTTTTACCTATATTGCATCTTAAATGAAAATGGTAAATATGAACAAATTTTTCAGTGTCGTTTTTTTGCTAGTGTCTCTAGTAGCAAAAGCTCAAACATGGCAGCAAATTATTAAAAATCAAGGAGATACAATTGGGTTGTACAATGCATTAGTTAAAGGAGGAGTACCACAGAATGAGTATGCAGGAATAATTAAGTCTAAGTTATTTAGACTATCAAATCCAAACTATTATCAACCATTTACTGTTCCATCTTACAAAACATCAGATACAAATTCTACATGTACGAATGCCGGTTTTGAAGATAGCACTTTTGCTGGTTGGAGTGGGAGAACGGGCTATACACCTGCTTACGGAACATGTTGTAATACAAATGGCTTTGTTTCAAATAGACATACAATTATGTTTGGTTCTGCAATGGATCCCAATGCGCCTGCAATTCCCGTTGTAAACCCTAATGGAGGGAAGTATTCTATAAGATTAGGAAATGATAATTATGGGGGAGAAGCGGAACAGCTTTCTCAAACATTTATGGTTACTGCCGACAAAAAAAGTTTTACCTATAGCTATGCTTTAGTATTGGAAGATCCTAGCCACACCTTAAATATTCAACCGTACTTTGAGGCTGTGATGCTTGATCAAAATAAAGACACCATTCCTTGTTCTTATTATAGAGTTGCCGGAGGATATAATATTGAAGGTATAGATTCTGTTTTTTATACAGGTGGTTTTTTTGCCGGAGTAATTTACAAAAACTGGACAGATGTGAGTTTAGACTTAACAGATTATATCGGAACAAATGTTACTATTCAGTTTACTACTGCAGATTGCGACTGGGGTGGTCATTATGGTTATGTATATTTAGACACTAAGTGTGACGACTCTGGATTAATACCCCCTTATTTTTGTAAGGGTGACACTTTAATAAGTTTTTCTGCTCCGAGTGGCTATCAAAGCTATGAGTGGAAAAAAAATTATACTCAAACTATAGGTACTACGCAAACTATTGATATTATTGATCCGCAAGAAGATGATGTATATGAAGTGTACTTAACACCCTTTAAAACGGGATTAGATTCCTGTGCATTTAAATTATCACATATACTAAAAACGAATCCTCATCCTGTATTACCAGATTATTTATTAAAGCAAAACGTAATTACTGCTAATGCAGATAAGATGAATGATAAAATGGAAACGGATAGATTTATGTACACGGACAAATTTTCAATAAAAATATATAATAGATGGGGTAAGCTTGTTTTTGAATCGGAAGATTATAAAAAGGAATGGGACTGTAATGATTCAGGTGCCGGCACATATTATTTTCATGCAATTTTTACCAATACTTGCTATCCCGACAAAGATCCTGTGGAAAGCAAAGGTTATGTAACTGTTATAAAATAATATAAATTTGATTTGCGAAATAGTTTAAATTTAAAATTGTAAGTATGGTGCGTTTTATTGTTTCTTTTTGTGTTGTAACATTTTTTTACTCTCAATTAGTTGCTCAAACATGGCAACAAATAATAACTAATCAAAACGATACAATCGGTTTGTATAATGCATTGGTTAAGTCGGGCTTGGATAAAAGCGAGTTTGATGGAATTATTCGGTCTAAATTGTATACAATCAATCACCCCAGTGTTCAAATTACAAGTAAAGGAGCGTCATTTAAAATTTCAGATACCAATTCAACTTGTGTAAATATGGATTTTGAAGATAGTACATATACCGGTTGGTCTGGTAGAAAAGGCTTTCATCCTTTGATAAATCCTGGATGCTGCGCTCAGCAAGGTTTTTTTGTAAATAGCCATACGATTGTAGTTGGAGGAACAGATCCTACAGGAGGATTTCCGAGAGTTGCTCCTGGGGGAACAGCATCTTTTATGCTTGGCTCTACAGTTACCGGAGGAATAGCAGAGCAGTTAAAGCAAACATTTATGGTTAATGCAGATAACAAGGCATTTACTTATAGTTATGCTGTTGTGCTGCAAGATCCACAACATTTACCAACAGAGCAACCATTTTTTGAAATTATAATGTATGACCAAAATGGAGATACAATTCCATGTTCTTACTATCGTGTTTCTGCTGGACAGAACATACCTGGATTTGTAACTGTTGGAAGTAGCTTCAATACAATTATATACAAATCATGGTCGGATGTAAGTCTTGATTTAACAGACTATTTGGGTCAGAATGTAACAATTCAGTTTACGACATCCGATTGTTCTCCTACTGGTCATTATGCCTATGCCTATATAGATTGTAAATGTTTTAACTCAGAATTACCTGCTCCTTATTTTTGTAAAGGAGATACGTTAATTAGTTTTACAGCCCCTAGCGGATACCAAAGCTATGAGTGGAAAAGAAATTATACTCAAACAATAGCTCTTACACAAACTGTTGATATTATTGATCCTCAAGAAAATGATGTTTATGAAGTGTATTTAACACCATTTAGCACAGGGCAAGATTCTTGTGCGTTTAAATTATCTCACATACTAAAAACTAATCCTCATCCTGTATTACCAGATTATTTATTAAAGCAAAACGTAATTACTGCTAATGCAGATAAGATGAATGATAAAATGGAAACGGATAGATTTATGTACACGGA
>JAFLBG010000052.1 GCA_017303975.1 Bacteroidota bacterium | reverse complement strand
TCCGTCTAGAACACCCCCGCCTCTTACAGCAAAGCCAATTCCCATGCCAAGAAAAAAACCTCCAAAAACTGCTACCAGTAATTTATCGGATGTAATTACGGGATATGGGATAAATGAAATTGCGAGAGCTAATCCTGTAATTGCCAATATACTTTTTATGGCAAAAGGTTTTCCTATTTGAGTATATCCTAGAATTATAAAAGGAATATTTATTAAGATTATTAGTAACGGAAGTGGGTAGTTTGATATTTTGGCAGTTAAAAGTGAGATGCCCGTTACACCGCCATCAATAAAAGAGTTAGGGAGTAAAAAACTTTCTAAACCAAATCCTGCAAATATAATTCCAGTAATTAGAAGGAAGCTATCTTTAACTAAATGTGTTGCAGAAACTTTTAACTCAAACAATTCTTTTGCAACGCTATAATTGTTTGACTTATGAAGTCTGCTTCTTGGAATAAAAAGTTTTAATATTCTTTTTGTGATAGACCCTCTAGACATAATTGGTAATATACAAAATTGATAGAAAAGTAACTCAATTCGAAACTTTCCAAATCATTATTTTTTTATCATCACCTGCAGAAATAAGGTAATTGTTAAAGCTACTCCACAATACTTTATTTACGGAGTTTGTATGGCCATCTAGTTTTTCTTTATTTATTCGTATTAAAATGTCGAATGTTTCAGCATTCCAAAGTTTAACTGTCTTGTCTCTACTGGCAGTTGCAAAAAGAGTTGCATTGTTCGAAAAATCTATCGAATAAATAGCAAAATTATGAGCAGCAATTTCTTTTACAAGGCTAAAATTGCTGTTAATATCCCAAATTCGGAGGTGCGCATCTCTACCGCCAGATACTAAATATCTGCTATTAGGATGGAATTTTACTGCATTGCAAGATAGCTGGTGGGCAGATATTGTTTGTATTTCGGTTAATGTTTCAGAATCCAAAATACGAATGGAGCCATCTCCGCAAGCAATGGCAAGTAGTTGGTTTTTGTAGTCTATTGCACGTACTTTTTCTACGCACATTACTTTTTTGTAAGTAAGGGTATAAGTATTTAGATTAACAACCGATATACTTCCGTCTGCCGATGCCGCAATTAGTTTATCTTTTATCTGTTTAAGGGAAAATATGGCTTGAGAATGATGAAATAGAACTTTGAACTCTTTTTTAGCAGTTAAATCTATAAAGTAAATTTTTCCTGATTGCGAACCAACATAAATGGTTTTTCTTTCGATATCGTGGACAATAGAATAAATAGTTTCGGGTAAGTTAATATAAAAATTAGTTGGTTGGAATGTAGATAAATCCCATTGGATTATCTGTTTATCGATTGACCCTGAGTATATTATGTTCGGTTGGGCAGCATTGTTTAGTTCATAAATGGATGCCTTATGACCAACTAATTCAGATATCTTTTCAACATTTAACAACATTTTTGATTTTGCCACTTGTCATGGGGATATTTTGGGGGTAAATTTACGATGAATTTTAGAATTAAGAGTTATTTAGACAATACATAATTTCCTGCTTTTCTTTTGATTATCAGTTTATTGTATTCGAGTTAAAACTTTTTGATTTTAAATACAACAAAATAAGTGTACTAACGTTTTACTAATATAACCTAAGCAAAGAATATGAGACAACTTAAAATTACCAAGCAGATTACTAATCGTGAAACTGCATCGCTTGATAAATACCTACAAGAAATTGCCCAAGTAGACTTAATTACAGCCGATCAAGAGGTTGAGTTGGCTCGTAGAATTAAAAAAGGCGATCAAGCTGCGTTGGAAAAATTAACCAAAGCTAACTTACGTTTTGTTGTTTCTGTTTCTAAACAATACCAAAATCAAGGATTGAGTTTGCCCGATTTAATTAACGAAGGAAACTTAGGTTTGATAAAAGCGGCACAACGTTTTGATGAAACAAGAGGTTTTAAATTTATATCTTATGCAGTATGGTGGATTCGCCAATCTATATTGCAAGCTTTGGCAGAACAGTCTAGAATTGTGCGTTTGCCTTTAAATAAAATCGGATCAATTAATAAAATAAACAAAGCATTTTCGCAACTAGAGCAGGTTTTTGAACGAGAGCCGAGTATTGATGAGATTGCAAAAATTTGCGAAATGACCGAGAACGATGTAAAAGAGTCGATGAAAAATACCGGTCGTCATGTTTCTATGGATGCTCCTTTATTATCGGGCGATGAGAGCTCAAGCAACATGTATGATGTTATGGAAAGCAATGAACATCCTAGTCCGGATAAAGAACTGGTAAAAGATTCGTTGCGAAAAGAGATTGATAGAGCTCTAACTACACTTACTTCCAGAGAATCGGATGTGGTTAAATTATATTTTGGGTTAAGTGGAGGGCAAGCTATGACATTGGAGGAAATTGGAGAGCGATTTGACTTGACTAGAGAGCGTGTTCGTCAGATAAAAGAAAAAGCAATTCGTAGATTAAAGCATACCACACGAAGCAAAATGTTAAAAGCATATTTGGGATAATATTGTTTTTAGTTTATTAAAAAAAAGAGGAGCATTAGCTCCTCTTTTTTTATCTTTAGATAAATAAGATTTTACTATGTTATTAGCTCCATCTATTCTTTCTGCCAATTTTGCTCAACTTGGCAATGACATTGAATTATTAAACAAAAGCAATGCAGATTGGATACATGTAGATGTAATGGATGGTGTTTTTGTTCCCAATATATCCTTCGGGTTCCCTGTTTTAAAGTCGATTAAGCCCATTGCTAAAAAGCCATTGGACGTGCATTTAATGATAGCTAATTGCGATGCTTATCTTACCCAGTTTGCCGAAGTTGGAGCTGCTCAAATAACCGTGCATTATGAAGCTTGTACACATTTACACAGAACTATTTCTGAGATAAAAAAAATAGGTGTAAAGGCAGGAGTTGCTATTAATCCACATACTTCCGTTCAATTATTGGCTGATATTGTTACTGAAGTTGATTTGGTTTTGGTGATGAGTGTTAATCCAGGTTTTGGCGGACAAAAATTCATAGATAACACCTATTCAAAAATATCTGAGTTGAAAGAATTACTAACAAGAAAAAACTCCAAAGCATTGATAGAAGTAGATGGAGGCGTGGATTTATCTAATGCGCAAAATCTTATAAGCGCTGGTGCAGATGTGTTAGTTGCTGGGAATGCTGTTTTTGGAGCCGATGACGTTTTGGCTACCATCAATAAATTTAAGGCAATCAAGTAGAATGAATCAGTTGTTATATGTATTTGTTGGAGGTGGTTTGGGGAGTGCTATTAGATATTTAATTGGAAAACTAGTAGAAAAACTAGGGACGTTTTCGTTTCCAATACATACATTTTTTTCGAATGTTTTAAGTTGTTTGCTAGTAGGCTTATTTCTATATTTTTTTCTTCCTAAAAATGAGCAATATGGCAATTACAGAAATTTTGTAATTGTAGGTGTTTGCGGAGGATTAAGTACTTTTTCAACTTTTAGCTTTGAGCTACTAACTATTTTGAAATCCGGAAATTTTTTTCTTGCAGTGGCTTATATGTTGCTGAGTTTGGCAACCTGTATCGGAGTTTTATATTTTTTTGCAAAGTAAGTGCTAATTAAAAAAAATAATTTACTGCACATATCCCTTTATCTCTATTTCGGGCACGTATGAGTTTTTTATAACATAATCTCGCAGTGTATCATTTACATAAACAAATACACCATAACTTAAATTGGTTGGATTTGAATAGTTGGTGTATTTTACTTTGATGTAATATTCCTCCGCACCATTTTGAATATGCGTTGCAAACCAAGTATTTCCGGTAAGTTGGCTGCCATTTGTGTTTGTTACAGTTATTTCTTTTTCTGATTTATTATCGGTGTTGTAATCGGAATTATATAATATAGAAACTTCGTTGTTAGGAAGTACGATTACTTCATACTGCACTTTTTTACTTGAAATAACAACATCTTTTTTACAGCCTATAAATAAAGTGGCAACTATAGTTGAAAGAAAAAAAAAGGAGTGTTTGTACGTCATAAATAGTAATTCAAATGTAATTTATTTTGGGTTGGTATGAAAACTGTAATTTACTTTTCGTTTAGGTATATAAGTAAGTAGCTCTTTCTCCTTTCCTGCTTACCTATTTCATCGAAAGAACCTTATTTAAATTGAACTGTTTTATTGATTAAAATCATTTTTATAACCTCTTACTATTCGTTATATTTGTTTAAATACTAAAAAACAACCTACTCATGGTTACGACTAATCAATTGGAGCAAAATTTTGATGCTAAGTTAGCTAGAAATGAAAATATAGAACCTAAAGATTGGATGCCGGATAATTACAGAAAGCATTTAATAAGACAGATTTCTCAACACGCACATTCCGAAGTAGTTGGAATGCTGCCAGAGGGCAATTGGATTACTCGTGCTCCAAGTTTGCGCAGAAAGATGGTGCTATTGGCTAAGGTTCAAGATGAAGGCGGACATGGACTTTACTTATACAGTGCAGCGGAAACACTAAATATATCTCGTGATGAGCTATTGGAGCAGTTACACACTGGAAAGGCTAAATACAGTAGTATATTCAACTACCCAACATTAACATGGGCAGATATAGGTGCAGTTGGTTGGTTGGTTGATGGTGCAGCTATTATGAATCAAGTTATGTTGCAAAGAACTTCTTATGGTCCGTATTCTCGTGCTATGGTTAGAATTTGTAAGGAAGAAAGTTTTCATCAGCGCCAGGGGTACGAGTCAATTGTAACATTGACAAGAGGCACAAAAGAGCAAAAAGAAATGGCTCAGGATGCGCTAAATAGATGGTGGTGGCCAAGTTTAATGATGTTTGGTCCGCCTGATGCAGAATCGCCAAATTCGGCAAATGCAATTAAATGGAAAATAAAAAGAGAAACAAACGATCAATTGCGTCAACGTTTTGTAAATCAAACAGTGCCTCAAGCAGAGCTTATTGGACTTACAATTCCGGATAAAAATTTAAAATGGAATGAGGGAAAAAAGGGATACGATTTTTCTGAAATAGATTGGACAGAGTTTTACAATGTAATTAATGGAAATGGTCCGTGTAATAAAGAACGACTAGATGCTCGTATTAAAGCGCATGAAGATGGTGCTTGGGTAAGAGAGGCAGCAGCTGCACACGCAGCAAAAAAAGAAAAAACGCCAATGGCAGCTTAATTATTCTACTACTAACTAAAAGAAATCAATCAATGGCAACGAATAATAATCAAGGCCCACTTTGGGAAGTTTTTATGCAAACTAAACCCGGTCAGCCGCACAAACATTGTGGAAGCGTTCACGCACATGATAAGGAAATGGCTTTGCAAAATGCACGAGATGTGTATTCTCGAAGAAATGAAGGAACCAATTTGTGGGTTGTTCCGGCTAATTGTATTGTAGCTTCTTCTCCGGAAGATATTGGTTCGTTCTTTGAACCTTCTAACGATAAGGTGTACAGGCATCCTACATTTTATGTGCTGCCGTCCGGAATTACACATATGTAATTGCGACTTCTATTTTAATGGGCTAGAATTTTTTAATTGATTTACTTATTAACTCGAATTTTGAATGACAAAACAGGAGGCTTTATATAACTACATTCTTCGAATAGCAGATAATAATATGCTTTTGGGGCAACGATTATCTGAGCTTTGTGGGCATGGTCCATTTTTGGAACAAGATATTGCTACTAGTAATATTGCGTTAGATTTAATTGGCCAATCCAATGCCTTGTATACTTATGCAGCACAGGTAGAGGGAAAGGGCAGGACAGAAGATGATTTAGCTTTTTTAAGAACCGAACGAGAGTTTTACAATACACTATTAGTGGAGCAGCCTAATATAGATTTTGCGCATGTAATGGTGAGACAATTTTTTGTTGATGCTTTTAATTTGTATTTTTTTCAGGAGTTAGCAGCAAGTAAGGATATTACAATTGCTGCAATTGCAGCAAAATCAAACAAAGAAATTAGTTACCACATTAGGCATTCTTCTTCTTGGATAGAAAGGCTAGGCGATGGCACAAAAGAAAGTAATACTCGAACGCAAAATGCTATCAATGCTTTGTATCGATTTACTGGAGAGCTTTTTGAGATGAATGCAATAGATGAATTGTTGATAAAAGAAGGTGTTGCGGTCAATTTAATGGGCTTCAAGTCAAAATGGGATAATTTAGTTAAAGAAACATTCGTAAAATCTAATCTTACACTTCCGGAAAACACCTTTATGCAACGGGGTGGGAAAGAAGGCAAGCACAGTGAATACATGGGACACATTTTAGCAGAAATGCAATATTTGCAGCGTTCCTTTCCCGGTGCTAAGTGGTAATAGTGGTATAAGCTATAGCATATACTGTCTAATTACAGTTTAATTGAAAATAAAGTAATTGAGGTTTTTGCCAAATTAAGGCAGCCAATTATTAATACCCTAGCGTTTTCAGCATCGATTTATAGCTTTGTTCCTTTGCAAAGAGTTTTGTAACAAGCTCTCCATCCTCAGTTCTGTCAATTAAAACATGTTTTGGGGCTGGAACAAGGCAATGTTGAATTCCTCCATAACCTGCAAGAGATTCTTGATAGGCGCCAGTATGAAAAAAGCCAACATATAACGGTTCGTCTTCTTCCATATTTATTTGAGGTAAGTACACCTCGTTGGTGTGCGCTTCCCTGTTGTAATAATCTAAGCTATCGCAAGTTAAACCTCCTAAATTTACTCTGTGGTGCGGTTTATCCCATTTGTTTACTGCCAATAAAATAAATCGTTGGTTTATTCCCCAAGTGTCTGGCAATGTGGTTATGAAAGAACTATCAATCATATACCAAAATTCACGATCGTTTTGTTGCTTTATATCAATGATGGAATAAAGAGCAGCTCCGCTTTCGCCAACTGTAAACGAACCAAATTCGGTAAAAATATTAGGTTCTTTTACCTTATTTTGGGTGCAAAATGTTTTTATTTGAGATACAATTTCTTCAATCATATATTCGTAATTGTATTCAAAACCTAAAGATGTTTTTATGGGCAATCCACCTCCAATATTAAGCGAATCTAGTGTAGGACATATTTTTTTTAATTCTGCATATACATTCAAACATTTAGCAAGCTCCGACCAGTAGTAAATAGTATCTTTTATTCCGGTATTGATAAAGAAATGGAGCATTTTAAGCTCGAACTTCGGATTGTTTTGTATTGTTTCTTTGTAATAAGAGGCAATATCCTTGTATCTAATACCCAATCTGCTTGTATAAAAATCAAAGCTAGGTTCTTCTTCAGAAGCAATACGGATACCTAATTTACACTTTCCCTTAACGTGTTTTTTGTAATAATCTATTTCTGTTTTGTGGTCTAATACAGGAATTACGTTTGTAAAGCCCTCGTTAATAAGTTCGGCAATGTATTGCTTGTATAATGGTCGTTTATAGCCATTACAAACGATAAACATATCTTTCGAAATCTTTTTTTCTTTATAAAGTTCTTTTAAAATTGGAATGTCGAATGCAGATGACGTTTCTATATTTATCTCATTTTTAAGGGCTTGCTCCAAAACAAACGAAAAATGAGAGCTTTTTGTGCAATAACAATAATTATATGTACCCTTGTAATCGGCTTTAGCCATAGCCACATTGAATAGCTTTTTGGCTTTTTGGATTTGGGAGCTTATCTTTGGGAGATAGGTAATTTTAAGTGGTGTTCCATATTGCTTAATAATATCCATCAAAGGAATATCATTAAAATAGAGTTCATTATCTACTGTGTGAAATCCCTCTTGAGGGAAATTGAAAGTTTGATTAATGAGGTCGTTATATGTTGTTTTCATGGGAATAATGAGTTGATGTAACGTACTTGCTTTTACTTTTTTTTGCAAATGTAAGTAACTTGGATTGATAATTAATATTAAATTTTAATTAATTAGTAGGGTATGAGAAATATAAAGTTGATAGAAGTAAAATCGGAAATTGGAGCTGGTACAAATGGTGCCAGTATGGGGCCTGACGCTATAAAGGTAGCGGCATTGGACTTTGGAAGCCTTTATTTTAAGCGTTACAAGCCTGTAGAGATTCCAAACGAGAATAAGTTGTTGTTCGAACCGGTTGTAAACTATTATGCAAAGCGTATTAAAGGTGTTTATACTGTGTTAGAAAGGGTTGCCAAAGAAGTTGAAAAGACAATGACTGTAAATAAGGCTTTCCCAATCATACTAGCTGGAGATCATAGCTCTGCCGCAGGAACCATTTCCGGTATCAAAATGGCTAATCCAGATAAGCGACTTGGTGTTATTTGGATTGATGCTCATGCAGATATGCATTCTCCTTACACAACTCCTTCGGGTAACATGCACGGAATGCCGTTATGCATGGTTTTAGGTGAAGATAATCAGGAACAGCGTCTTAATAATCCAATTGAAGAAACTATAGAGTATTGGGAAAAGGCTAAAAAATTAGGAGGTATTTGCCCGAAGATAGAATATCCCGATTTAGTTTTTATTGCTGTTCGTGATTTTGAATCACAAGAGGAATTTTTGATTAAAAAGAATGCTGTAAAAAATTTTCCGGTATCGGAAATTCGTAAAAAAGGTGTTGAGCGTATTGCAATAGAAGCCTTGAATTATTTAGATAAATGCGATCTAATTTATGTTTCTTTCGATGTAGATAGCATGGATTCTAGTATATCTAAAGGAACTGGAACGCCTGTGCCTAATGGAATTACAGAGAAAGAAGCAGGTAGTTTGATATTTTATTTGATGCGTAGTAGAAAAATATGTTGCTTCGAAATGGTTGAAATAAACCCTACACTCGATAAAGATAATTTAATGGCCGAAAATGCTTTTGAAATTTTACAAAAAGCAACCAATCAACTAACCAACGATTTTTACTAGGAGAGGATTAAATATATGTTAGAGCAAATAGTAAAACAGCATGTTGTAAAGGCCATACATGAACTATACAGCGCAGAAGTAAGCAGCGAAACAATTTCTTTTCAGCATACCAATAAGGAATTTGAAGGAGACACCACATTGGTAGTTTTCCCATTTCTGAAAGTGTCGAAAAAAACACCAGAACTAACGGCTACGGATATTGGCAATTACTTGCTTTCTAATTGCACGGAAGTGCGTTCGTTTAACGTGGTAAAGGGCTTTCTTAACCTTGTAATTAAAGATTCGTATTGGCTTAGTTATTTGGCAAAAGTGTATGCCGAGGCTTCGTTTGGGCATGTTATTGCAACACCACAATCTCCAACGGTTATGGTGGAATATTCTTCCCCAAATACGAATAAGCCTTTGCATTTAGGGCATATTCGGAACAATTTACTTGGATATTCTGTAGCTGAAATTTTAAAAGCAGCCGGTAATAATGTTATTAAGAGCAATTTAATAAATGATAGAGGAGTTCATATTTGCAAGTCGATGTTGGCATGGCAACGATGGGGAAATGGAGAAACTCCCGAATCATCAGGCCTAAAAGGTGATAAGCTGGTGGGAAAATATTATGTAGAGTTTGATAAGCACTATAAAAAGGAAGTTGAAGAGCTTGTTACTAAAGGTGTAGCAAAAGATAGTGCGGAAAAGCAATCTCTCTTAATGCAAGAGGTGCAGGAGATGCTGCGCAAATGGGAGTTGGGAGACACCGAAGTTAAAACTCTTTGGGAAACAATGAATAGCTGGGTTTACAAAGGATTTAATGAAACATACAATAAATTAGGCGTTAATTTCGATAAAATTTATTATGAGTCGAATACGTATTTATTAGGTAAAAAAATTGTAGATGAAGGGCTTATAAAAGGTGTATTTTATAAAAAAGAAGATGGCTCGGTTCGTATAGATTTAACAAATGATGGGTTAGACGAAAAAGTTATTTTACGTTCAGATGGCACGTCTGTTTATATTACGCAGGATATAGGAACTGCAATTGAGCGTTTTAAAGAGTTTCCTGCACTAACCAAGCTTATTTATACCGTAGGAAATGAGCAAGATTATCATTTTAAAGTTTTGTTTTTAATTCTAAAAAAATTAGGATATAAATGGGCGGAGGAGTGTTATCATTTGTCATATGGAATGGTTGATTTGCCATCGGGCAAAATGAAATCTCGTGAAGGTACGGTGGTGGATGCAGATGATATAGTTGATGAAATGGTTGTAACTGCTAAAGAAACAACCGAGCAATTGGGCAAGATAGATGGTTTTACAAAAGAAGAAGCAGAAAAATTATATAAGCAAATTGGTTTGGGTGCGCTTAAATTTTTCTTGCTAAAGGTTGATCCTAAAAAGCGTTTATTGTTCAATCCTCAGGAATCAATTGATTTTAATGGACATACGGGGCCTTTTATTCAATATACATTTACACGAATTCAGTCAATACTGCGTAAAGCTAACGAACAAGGTGCTGTGTTTTCTTTGGATAATATATCTTCTCTTCATTTAAAAGAGAAAGAACTTATAAAATTAATGTATGAGTATCCTATTGTAATTAAAGAAGCTGCTAAGAAATACGACCCTTCACACATTGCAAATTACACGTATGAACTCGCAAAAGTATTTAATCAGTTTTACCACGAGTGTTCTATTTTAAAAGAGGAGAATGCAAATAGCAAATCGTTTAGGCTTTGTTTGTCAAATAAAGTTGCTGAGATAATAAGAAAATCAATGCTTTTGTTAGGTATAGAAATGCCTGAAAGAATGTAAAATATAAAATAGAATTCCATTGAAAAAGGTTGCCAAATACACACTTTACACCCTACTTGTTTTGTTTATTTTTCTGAATATTGTTGCATACCGTCATTCGGTAAGCTCTACAACCTACGAAAATTGTAAGAACATTAAAATAGCGCTTGATAAGTTGAGTACTTCACAAAAACTGAAGATGGCATTATCGGGTATGACTCTTTGTAAATCATCCAACGATAGCACACTTTCTGTACCTTATAAAACTATAATCGTAAATAGTAACAATTATCAGCTAGAGTGCTGGAAAGCCACAAACGATAGTACTAAAGGAACTATGATTTTATTTCATGGCTATGGTACCTGCAAATCATATTTAAAAAATCATGCAGAATTTTTTTATAAAAAGGGGTATACTGTTTTTTTAGTTGATTTTTATGGAGCAGGTGGTTCTTCCGGTAATTCAACAACCATAGGATACAATGAGGCAATTAATGTAAAAGATGTATTTGATTTTGTAGAGAAAGGCGGAGAGGAAAATATTTATATCTATGCCCAATCGATGGGAGCAGCAGCTACTCTAAAAGCAATAAAGGACTATGGTATTTCTCCTAAAGCTATTTTATTGGAAAGCCCTTTTGATAAGATGTATGCTGCCGTTACTGCTCGCTTTAAATTATTGAAAATTCCTCCTTTCCCTATGGCAGCAATGCTAACCTTTTGGGGTGGCGTAAAAGATGGCTTTTGGGCATTTAACCATAATCCAATTGAGTATGCACAAAGTGTAAATTCTCCTGTATTGCTAATGCATGGAATGTTAGATACACGGGTTTCGAAAGAAGAGACCGAACGTATAGCAGATAGTTTTAATAAACGCCCAGAAACAGTATATTTTCAAAAAAGTGAGCATTGTAAATTTTTAGTAAACGATAGAGTAGAGTGGGAGCACACTGTACTTGATTTTCTTGCTAAAAATTAAATTCAACTTCTTATATATTCGGCTCAATGTGTATTAGCACATGTCCTAATTCCGGAATCTCTTTACGGAGGGTATCTTTAAGCACATGAGCAATGTGATGCCCTTCTTTTACACTAATGGTTCCGTCAACGGTAGCATGTAAATCTACATGGTATTTCATGCCGGCTTTTCGTATAAAACATTTTTCTGTTGCAATGATACCATTTACAGTTAATGCAATATTTCGAATGTTATGAATTAAGTCATCATAAAAATGTTCATCCATTATTTCACCTAAGGCTGGTCGGAAAATACGGTAACTATTATAAAGTATAAACGCAGAAGCAAAAAGAGCCGCCCAATCTTCAGCGGTTTCGTATCCTTTGCCTAGTATAAGCGCAACGGATATTCCAATAAATGCTGCGATAGAAGTAATAGCATCGCTTCTGTGATGCCACGCATCAGCCTTTAAAGATGAGCTATTAGTCTCTTTACTTTTTTTAATTACTAATCTGAATGAAATTTCTTTCCAAATTATGATGGCTCCTAAAACAAATAACGTGTATGGTTTTGGCAGCTCGTGCGGAGTGTTAATGTTTATAATGCTTTCGTGTGCAATGAACAAAGCTGAGGCAACCAAAAAACCTACTACTAAAAATGTTATAATGGGTTCAATTCGTCCATGTCCATACGGATGATTTTTATCGGCAGGTTTGCTTGCATACTTTAGTCCAAATAGAACTAGTAGAGAAGAAAAAATATCGGTGGTAGATTCTATTGCATCTGCAATGAGTGCATACGAATTTCCAAAATAACCTGCTATTCCTTTTATAACAGCCAAACACGTATTTCCTATAATGCTAAAGTAGGTTGCTTTTATTGCATTGTGTTCGTTTGTCATTTCTGGCTAATTCTATTTTTCCGCCTCTATTGGGTTTAACTAAAGATAATGATTATGTATCGGTATTTCAGAAATTGTTATATATCTATCGAAACTTAATTTTCTTATCAGTAGCCTTTTCTAAGCATATCCGCATATTCGTTTGGAAGGATACTGTTTTCGATTGCTTTAGCAGCTTCTTCTATTTGGTAAGGGATTCGTACAAATTCAATAGTAAAACTATTTTTGTCGAATACATTGCTCTTTTCATTTAGTGTAAGAATAGCGTAACACCCCAAAGGGTTTCCATCTTTTGGCTTCCCAACAGAACCTATGTTTATTGCGTGTCTATAAGCGGAGTTGCCATCTTTTTCGTATTCAAAAATTCTGTGATAAGGTTTGTGCGTGTGTCCAAAAAATAGCAGGTCGGCATTGGAAGATTCCATAATCCGTTTCATGCTTTTTTCATCGCGGTCTTCAAATAGATATTCGTTTATTTTTCTTGGACTTCCATGTACCAGTAAAATTGTAAATGAATTGTTATTTAACTGGTATTCTAGTCGGATATGAGCTGGAAGTGTTCGTAAGAATTGTCGTTCCTCGGCTTTTATAAGTTTATTGGTAAAAGATATAGATATGTTTCCCATATCTTTTTCTGCTTCTGATTTATAAGCGCAGCCGCAATCATCAGAATTTCTGCCAACACCAAAGTCATAATTGCCGGCTATTGTAGGAATTTTTCTTTTTCTAATTTCATTTATTACTTCATTGGGCCAAATATTGTAGCCAACTAAATCTCCTAGACAATAAATTGTATCTATTTTTTTTTCGTCTACATCACTAAAAAATGCTTGCAATGCTGGAAGGTTAGCATGAATATCACTAAAAAGAGCAATTCGAGTCATAAGATAACATTTGTATTTTTAAAACATTTGTCTTTAACAACACTTACCTCCCGGTTTGCAAGTGTTTTGCGTTTCCAAATTAACTAAATTGAGTTTTATTTTTTCGGCTGGAATTCCACAATTGTCTTTTGCAAGGCAATCGGTAAAGGTGGGGGTTAGTACAAAAGTAGCTCCATTATAATCTAAGTTGTATTTTTCAACTGTTTTGCCTTGGTATTCCACTTCAATTTCAGCGTTTTCAATACCTAATTTTTCTTCAGAAAGTTTTATAATGTTCAAGAGCTTTGTTGGTTTAAGTCTATGGTCGATATCATTTGCGTTCCAAAGCTGAAAATTTACTTTTTTTTCTGTTCGAATAATTCCCCCACAGTCAATAAAATGTTTGGTTACCATTCCAATCTCTGTTACATGAAAATGCTCTGGAACAGAGGCTCCGTCAGGCAATTTAAAAATTAGATTTTCTGTGTTTGGTAAAATGGATTTAACTTGTTCTAGTGTCATAATATTTGTTTTTAGTTGTTTATAAGTATCAGCAGCAGTTTGCTCTTTTCTTTTCTAGTTTAGAGCTAATGCTGATAAAGTAGTCCTTAATTTTTTGAATTGCTGCTTCATCAATGCAGTAGCAAATTGCGTTGCCTTCAATTTTTCCTTTAATGATACCGGCTGTTTTTAGTTCCTTTAAGTGTTGTGAAATGGTAGGTTGTGCCAAGGGTAATTCGTTTACAATATCACCGCATATACATGAATCTACTTTTAGTAAATATTCAACAATTGCAATTCTCGCAGGATGTGCTACAGCCTTTAATAGCTGCGTAATTGTATTTTGCTTCTCTGTAAAATATTCGTTTTTGGTAGTGCCCATAACATATTTATATATTGCAATATTACGATAAATAATTGAAAGTAAAAAGTATTTAAAATATTTTTCAATATTTACTTTTTGTATTTTGAATTTACCTTGTGGAAATTTTGTTCGTACAAAGTGCCGCAATCACCAATTAGTAAGGTTAATTTTTTCTCATCTATAAAAAGCACTTTGTTTCTGCTTTCTCCGGGAGGTTTGTTATTGGAGGTAGTTAGGGTAATAAAAATAATATCGCCTTGCACTGGGTCTATTTGATAATGACCGGTAGAGGCAACCTTTTCAATTAAAAGTTCGAATTGTAGCGAATCTATAAAGGTGATTACTATGCGACCTTTTCCCTGTGTAGGTTTTAAATTCATGTTGTCGCAAATTTTGCCTGTACCATAATCAATTTCCCAAGTTCCAATTAGTTGTTCTCTCGAAAAAGGCACTTGAGCGTATGTTTTATACGTACATACAAACAATAGTAATAAGGCGAATATGTTTTTTTTCATGTGTGTGTATATTTTATTTTAACGATTATAATAAGAACATTCTATAATTTCTCCTGTATCTCTAGTTATTCAAAGTTAGTTCTTCTTTAAGTGATATAAAATAAAATCATACATATCTGATTTCTCTTTGAGTAGGCTTTTAAAACTATTAAATGCTCCCGAATGACCTGCTCCTTTTTCAACCCTTAAAAGAATAGGATTTTCCTGTGCTTGCCTATTTTGAAGTTTTGCAGCAAATTTATAGGAATGTAAAGGAGGTACTCTGTCATCAAATTCTGATGTCATGATTAATGTTGCTGGATAATTTACATTATCCTTAATATTATGTAAGGGGCTATAAGAGTATAGATTAGTAAATCCAACAGAATCTTTAACACTTCCAAATTCGTCCGTATGTACATTTCCAACTGTAAAATTCTCAAATCGAATCATGTCAAATACGCCCACTACAGGTACGGCAACTTTAAATAATTCAGGCCTTTGAGTCATTGCAACACCAACTACTAAACCTCCGTTAGATCCTCCAGTAATTGCTAATTTATCAGGACTTGTATAACCTTCTTTAATAAGATATTCTGCCGCAGCTATAAAATCTTTGAAAGAGTTAGGTTTGTTTTTCCCTCTGCCTTGTATTTCCCATACTTTGCCCTTATCTCCACCACCCCTTATATTGGCGAAAGCAAATATACCTCCTGAATTTAAAAAGTGTACAATACCCTCGTCAAAATGAGGTTTTTCAATTACACCAAATCCGCCATAAGCCTTTAAAAGTGTTGGATTATTTCCATTTAAGTTTATTTCATTTTTATAAACCATAGACAAAGGTACTTTGGTGCCATCGAAAGATTCGTATTCCAACTCTTTTACTTTAAATTGTTTAAAATCAAAATTGACAACAGTTTCTCGTAAAGGGTTTAATTCAAAATTTTGCGTATTAAGTATGTAAACCATTTTAGGTTTAGTATATCCTTCGAATGAAAAGAGCAGTTCCTTATCTGTCTTCTCTCCATTGAATCCACTTACGGAAAATCCGAAAGAAATTGGTATAACCTGAAGTTCATTTCCTTGGTAATCGAAAAACACAATTTGCTGTTTGCCATTTGATAGGTAAACGGTTATTATTTTATCTTCTAATAGTTTAACTTCCATTAATAATGCTGAACTATATTCCGGTACTACTGTTTTCCAAATTCTTGGATTTGTAGGGTTAAGTTTTATAATCATCCCATTATTTCCATCCCTTCTAGTAAATGCAATTAAGTCAGTTCCATTATTATCAAGTATTGATAAGTCATCTTTAATTGGAAGTTTTATCATTAAGGGTTGTAGTACAGGTGTTTTAGATTGGAAGTCGATATAGTAAACGTTTATTATCGAATTTTTTTCATCGACTTCTTTTAGGATAAAAAATCTTTCGTCAGAAGTGGTACATATTTCAAAATATGCATCCGGATTATTGGCACGTTTGAAAACAAGTTTATCTGCCTCCTGTTCTGTACCTAGCTGATGATAAAATACTTCTTGCCCTTGAGTTTTACCGATTCCGTTGTCAGGGTATTTTGAATAATAAAATCCGTCATCTTTCCATGCAATAGTGGAGAATTTTACATTTTTTAAATGATCATCTTTGTGAATCCCGGTTTTTATATTAACTACTTTTATTTCGCACCAATCGCTTCCATTTCTACTAAATTGGTATGCCAAATATTTAGAATTAAGCGATACTTCATAATCTTCAATCAGAATATTGTCTTTTGTGGATATAAAATTTGGGTCAACCAAAATAGTTGGGTCATCTTTAAATGAGTTTTGAACAAATAAAGCCGGAACTCCGAAATTGTCATAGAATGAAAGCTTAAAATAGTAATCCTTGTGCTTTATTGGATTATCATAGTCTACATAAGCATACTTATCTATTAAAAAGTTGGAATTATGTTTAATTGCCGCTTTTTTTATTTCATTTTTGGTTAAAATATTCTGTTGGTCAACCCATTCTTTGCAAATTGAGTCGTTTATGTTTTCAAGCCACCGATACTCATCAATAACTATCTTGTTGAAAAATGTATCTAGTACATTTTCTTTATGAGTTTTAGGATAATCAAGACGTTGAGAATAAATCTGTTCAGAAAACAATATTATCGCTAAGAGAAAAAGAAGTCTCATTTTACTTTAGTTATTTTGTTATCCAACCTGCGTTTATACGAAAAAATATATTTTCAATAAATCTATTTTAAAGATTGGATTTATACTACTTAAAGGAAATGTATCATTCAAGTCTTGCTATATAATAAAACAAAGGTGTTCTTAAAAAAATGCTTAGGAAAGGATTTATTTTTACTTATTTTTTTCAAGCATCAACTCCCTAATGTACTTTACCGGGGCACTTCCATAACTTAAAAATTTCTCGTGAAATTCTTTAAGGTTAAATTTTTCGCCTTGTTGTTTTTTAATTTCTTCTCGTAAGTCGTATATTTCGGTGTAGCCTGTAAAGTAGGAGCAAAGCTGTACTTGAGTTAATGTTGCACGTCTCCATTTGCCTTCTGCTTCTGCTTTTTCTTGAAATGCTTCATTTATAAGTAAATTTAAAGCATCTTCTTTGCTCATGTTTAGAGTGTGAACACTGTAGTCTAAAATTGTATTGCATGCAGCTCGCATGTGCCATTTGTAATACATCAACCACATTTCTGCTTCATTATTTCCATATCCTTCTTCTAGCATCATACGCTCTGTATAAACAGCCCAACCTTCTACCATGGAGCCATTTCCCAAAATACTTTTTATAATGCTTGGTGAATTATTACTATAAATTAATTGCGCATAATGTCCGGGCAGTGCTTCATGAATATTTAATATTTGTAATATATAATGATTGTATTCTCTTAAATAACTTTCTGCTCTATCTTTTGGCCAAGATACAATACTACCCACATTATAATAAGTGTTCCCATTTTTATCATACGGCCCGGGAGAAGAAACAGATGCTCCTGCCACACCAGCCATATATTCCGGCTCTTTGCGAACTACTAGTGGTTTCGAGGGATCTAGGTATAGTAAGTTTTTTTCGTTAATGAATTTTACTAACTCTGGAATTTGTTTTTCTATAGTTGTTTGAAAAGAGTCGGGAGTAGTATGTTTATTAGATATTTGAGCAATTACTTCTCTTATTATTTCTAAATCGGAAGTTGGCATTGCTTTTTCTCTTAAATATTTAGGCCACAATTGTTTTGCCAGCTTGGCCATTTCGGCATGTAATTCAGTTTTACGCGCGAGTGCTTTTTTATAGATTTCTTCGGAGGTGTAACTGCTTTGAATATCGTATTGGAATTTTTTAGCATGTAATTCTTTTCCTAACCTAAAGCTGCGTGCTGTTTTTTCATTTAGTGTAGGTAAAACATCTTTTTGTAGCCAAGCAACAAAATTATCAATAGTGGCAAGTGTGTTTTTTATTTGCTCATTAATGTTGTTTTTATCCGATTCAGATAATTTAGACGCGTTAATTGAGTCTTTTAAGGAAACACTAAATACCTCTGCAGAACCTGCTATTTGCTGAATGGCTAAATTGGTGTGCTCAATGGTTGGATTATAGATATTCTTTTTAGCTGCTTCATAAAAGGCAGGAATTTGAGCCATTTTTGTAGTTGCATTCTTTAGCTTGCCTTCCAATGAATTTTCTTTATCACTCATTACTTGCATAAATGCATCACCCAAGTTATAGTTTGCCGGATTCCATTGCCATGACTTTAGTTCGGTTATGCCAAATATGGTTCCTTCTAATTGGCTTTTTATAATGTAATAATCTGTTTTATTAGAATTGTCGAGTGATTCCAATGCATAAGAAGCAAGTGAATCTAATTCTTGTTTGCAAAAAGCAATTTCCTTATTTCTAAATTCTTCGGTAGGAGCAACTAAAATAGAATCGTATTTGTGAAATCCCATTCCTGTAGCCCAATCCGGATAAAGTTCCCACATACGAAGAATAAAATTTTCTTTGTAACGAGTAAATTGTTCGTTAGTCGAATTGTTATTTTCTGTGGTATTGTGTTTGTCTGATTTATTGGTACAAGCAACTAATGCGATTGTTAAAAAAGAGAAAATAATTTTTTTCATAAAATAAATATATTGAGAATTGGATTATACTAACTGCAAATGAAATTTACAACACCCGAAATTAAGAAATAATGGGTAACAATGCCAATTTAGCACTTTCTATAGATTTAATATTTTCAAAAGTTAGAGTCAACCTATTATTGTTTTCTTTCATTTTGCATAATCGCTGATTTTTCTGAACGAATCCGAGCACTTTTGTAAAAACCTCGGATTGATAATATGGAGAATCTTGTTTGGTAATAAAATAGCCAACCAGTTTAGTATTCTTCAAAATAATTTTTTCAAAGCCAATTTCAATGGCAATCCATCTTAGTCTGATAGTATTGATTAATTCTACAGTCGATTTAGGTAAATCTCCAAATCTATCTTTTAGTTGTTTTTCAAATTCTTGTAATTCGTCCTCTGTTTTGCAGTTATCAAGTGTTCTGTATAGTGATAAGCGTTCTGATATTGTATTTACATAGCTATCCGGAATTAATAATTCCATGTCTGTTTCTATTTGGCAATCTTTTATGTATTGATTTATTGGCGTTGGACTTAAATGCTTGTTTTCTTCAGCATTCACCCTAAATTCTTCATTCTCCATTTTTAATTCCTCTAACGCTTCATCCAATATTTTTTGATACATTTCATAACCTACCTCTGTAATAAATCCACTTTGTTCGGCACCAAGCAAATCGCCAGCACCACGTATGTCTAAATCTCTCATCGCAATCTGAAATCCGCTGCCTAAGTCAGAAAATTCCTCCAACGCCTTTAATCGTTTACGAGCTTCTTCAGTAAGTACAGAAAAAGAAGGTATTAGTAAATAACAAAATGCTTTTTTGTTTGATCGCCCTACACGTCCGCGCATTTGATGTAAATCGCTTAGGCCAAAATTTTGCGCATCATTTATAATAATAGTATTTGCGTTAGAAATGTCTAATCCCGATTCTATGATTGTTGTTGCTACCAATACATCGTATTGTCCTTCCACAAAGTTGAGCATTATCTCTTCCAATTTATCTCCGGGCATTTGTCCATGTCCAATACCAATCTTTACATCCGGACAGAGTTTTTGAATAACTCCTGCTACTTCTTGAATATTTTGTACTCTATTGTGAACAAAAAAGATTTGACCTCCGCGCGATACTTCGTACATGATAGCATCTCGAATCATCTCTGCATTATTAGGACTTACAACTGTTTGAATTGGATACCTATTTGCCGGTGGTGTATTAATTACAGATAAATCTCTTGCACCCATTAACGAAAATTGCAAGGTGCGTGGAATTGGGGTGGCCGTAAGTGTTAATGTATCAACATTTGTTTTAAACGTTTTCAATTTGTCTTTTACTGACACTCCAAACTTTTGTTCTTCGTCAATTATTAATAGTCCTAAATTCTTAAACTTAACATCTTTACCTACTATTTTATGAGTACCAATCAGAATATCAATTTTCCCTTCTTCTAACTTTTTAAAAATCTCTTTTTGCTCTTTTGCACTTCTAAAACGATTTATGTAGTCTATGCTACACGGGAAATTTTTTAGTCGCTCTTTAAATGTTTTGTAATGTTGCATGGCCAAAATAGTAGTTGGGACAAGTACTGCAACTTGTTTGCTGTCGTTAACTGCTTTAAATGCAGCACGTATGGCTACTTCTGTTTTCCCAAAACCTACATCTCCGCACACTAATCTATCCATTGGAGATAATGTTTCCA
>JAFLBG010000051.1 GCA_017303975.1 Bacteroidota bacterium | reverse complement strand
TTGTAAAAAATCTGCTGAAGGACCCTCGCTATGAATAATGCCGCTGCCGGAAGTCATCCATTGCACGTCTCCTGAATTTAAAAAGCCCTCGCTTCCTAGCGAATCTTTGTGATGAATTCCACCTTGGAAAACAAATGTAACAGGCTCAAACCCTCGATGCGGGTGTGGCCCAAGACGAGGTTTTTCGCTACCTGGCTCGTAATATTTGGGTGATGCATGGTGCAATAACACGAAAGGACTAGCTTGTTCTAAATCTGCCGCAGGCAATGGCTGCCTTACACGCAAAGGACCCATTTGAAATTCATGGCCATAAATAGTATGGAGAATTTTTTTGTTTTGCATTTCTAGTTTTTTTAGTTTAAATATGTTTACACATCCATTGGAACATCAATTATTAATATTTTTGAGTTCGAATCGGCCTTTATTTCTATCTTATCAGTATCCCATATTCCATAGCCATCGCGCTTTTCTAGCAGCTGATTATTTACCCAAACAATTCCTTCTAGTACAAAAAAATACGCTCCGTTGTTTTTCTGTTTTATTTGATAAGATGTTTTAAAGTCTTTGTCAAGCTCACCCATGCTAAACCATGCGTTCTGATGTATGTCGATGCCCTCTGCATCGCCCGCAGGAGAAACAATTTGTGTCAGTTTGTTTTTAAAATTCGAAGATGAAAATGTTTTTTGATCGTAGCGAGGTTGAATATTCAACTCTTTAGGAAGCACCCAAATTTGCAAGAATTTAACTTCTTTATCTGAATTTTTGTTTTTTTCAGAATGTTGAATTCCTTTTCCTGCACTCATTATTTGGATGTCGCCTTGTTTGATTATTTGCGTATTTCCCATACTATCTTTATGTTCTAAATCTCCACTCAATGGAATAGAAATAATTTCCATATTGTTATGTGGATGTGTGTTAAAACCCATAGAAGGAGAAACAATATCATCGTTTAACACACGAAGAGCTCCAAATTGCATTCGCTCAGGGTTATAGTAGTTTGCAAAACTAAATGAATGATGAGAGTTTAGCCAACCATGGTTTGCGTAACCTCTTGTGTCTGCTTTGTGTAAAATTGTTTTCATTGTTTTTATTTCTTTGTTTGGTAAATGTTCGAATCCTACTTGGTTGAGTTCGGGTTTGCTGTTTGCCAATTTACCTATACCAAGCAATGCTGCCGATGCAATACCTGTGTGTATAAATTTTTTTCTGTCCATTTTTAATTTGAATTAACAATATTTGTTTAAACAACTAATATGCCAAATTTTTTATCCTCTAATTTTGTCTAATAGGTCTGACAATTTTTCTGATTCGCTGTCATTTAAGTTGAAAATAAATTTAGTTTCCTTTCTCATGATAGGGTCTATGGCAGCAAGCAATCCTAAGCCTTTTTTTGTGATTTTAATTAACACTTGTCTTCTATTGTCCGGATTTAATTCTCGTTCAATAAATCCTTTTAGTACTAATCTGTCGCACAAGCGAGTTAAATCAGGGTTTTTGTCTAGCATTACCTCTTTGATTTCTCCAACACATACCGATTGTGGACTTTTCCCTCTCAAAATTCTAAGCACATTGTATTGTTGCTGCGTAATATCAAAGTCTTTAAAGAGTGTACTCGTTTTGTCTAACAACCAATTGTAGGTATATAGAATATTTATCATAGCCTTTTGCTGCGAACTTTCAAATTTTTTCTGCTTGATAGCTTTTCCTATTTCCATACTAAATGAGGTCGTCTATAATTATTTATACAAATGTACTTAAATATATTTGTTTAAACAAATATTGTAAATGCTATTTTAACAAACGTATTAAAATAATTTCAATTGCCAAGCAAATAAGCGCTGCAATAAGGAAGTATTTCCAATAAAATTGGCCAATGGAAATTTCTCTTATAATTGTTTGTACATTCTTCTCTGCATTAAGCAGACTTATAGTGGTTAAGTTGTTTTTGGCGAGTTCGCTTGTTAGTTCATCTGATGAATAGAATTCTAATTGCGATTCTTTTCTGCTATAGTTAAATGATGCTTTTTGTACTGTAATGTTTTCTAGCATTATATTGTAATTACCTGCAATTGCTAACGTATTTCCTGGATATAAAAAGCTACTATTGCTTAGCTGCTTAAATTCCGGAATTAGCTCGATTGGATTTGATTCATTACTACTTTTTATTTTATACACCATTTTGTTGGTTGATGTAAGTGCATCGCATTCAATACCGGTATTTGCACCTAACGTGTAATAAATTGGTTTGGGATTACTGCTGTTAAGTGCTATTTGATATAATGTTGGTACAAATAGAGCGTGTTTTGCCATATTGCCGGACGTTTCATCTAATGATGTTGTAAGCAAGTATATTTTCCCTTTACCACCGGTAAAAATACTTAAGAGGCTAGCACCATTTTCTAATCGAAGTAATTGTTCTTCGTTGGATAGCGTATTTTTCTCAATAGGATAATACAATTCAACAAACGGTAAATTCAAATTTTCCGATTTTTTTTCAAACACTCCTTCATACATAAAGTGGGCATAGTTAATCCAATTTGCTTTTAGTTTTGTTTTTTGTGGAGCTGAAATTTTAGTAGATGCAATTTGTTGTAAGAAAGAGTTGTAAGAGCTTAAGTCTATTGTGTTTGCGGGTATAATTAAAACGGATGCTCCGTTTTCAATACATTTTTTGATTTCTATTTGCAGTCCAGTTGATAGTTCCGGAAGTTGATGTAAAATAATTAAACTGTATTTCGGAAGTTTTGAATAATCTATTTCAGAAACTTTATACGATTCGAATGCAAACAATGAATCAAGTGTAAATACAGATTGTATGTTGCTTTTGTTTTTAAGGTCGGTTTTGTTTGGTACAATCTCTAATACAGGAATGCTAGATTGTATGGTAAAAGAAAAATACAGCCTATCATCAAAGGTAACAGGGTTATCGGTTATCTCTAAATATGCCTCCTGCATTCCAACTTCTTTGCTGCTAAAAGGTATTTGAATATCTACTGCTTCATTTTCTTTTACCGAAAAAGCAACTGGTGTTTTTAATTGCGAATTAATAAATAGATTGATGGAGGCATTTTCTATTGGTTCTGTCCCAACATTTTTTATTCGTGCAATTACCGTATGTTTTTTGGTGTTATTCTGTATAGGCTCTGTGAACCAACAGGAGTCAATGTATAGGTTGTTCTTGTTTTCTGCTTTAATGGGTAACAAAAAGGATTGTGCCAGAGTATCATTTTTTAGTGAGGCAATATTTGCAATCGACTTCTGAAAATCACTTATAATATATTTTTTCTTTGTCCCTGCTACGTTTGCTAGTGCAGCATTGGATCTAGTAAATATATCGGAAAGTAGTTTAGAACTAGACGAGCTCGTAATTTCATCCACCATAGTAACGGCCTCTTCTTTAGTGTAAAAATTTTGGTGTTTGCCCTCAAAGTCGTTTGTAAGTAATTGAAATCTATCGGTATTCCTGTACGATTTTATTATTTCGGAAGCTTTCTTTTTTGCTTCGTTTAGTAGGTTGCCCGTTTTGCCGGATGTTTCCATGCTAAACGAGTTATCTATATAGATACTGATAAAATTAGTGCCTATTTCTGTAGTGTTATTATTAGATGGAATATAAGGTTGTGCAAATGCAATAACCAGACAGGCGACAGCCAAAATTCTTGAAAGAAGCACTAATAAGTGTTTTAGCCGAGAAACAGATTTCGTTTCCTCTTTTACTTCTTTTAATAATGAAACATTGCTGAAATAAATTTTTTTGTATCGTCTAAAATTAAATAGATGAATAATTATTGGAATACTAATTAGGCTCAATGCCCACAAAAAAGAAGGGTACAGAAAATGCATATTGCCTAATTTACAGTATTGTTAGTTAACTATATAAATTCGCTATCCTAAATCTTTAAAATACCTTTCCAAAGTTTAAAATTTTGGAAAGGTTGGAAGAATTACAATTGAAGTAAATATAAAAAAAGAGCGGGGGCTTTGCAATTGCAAAGCCCCCGCTCTTTTAAGAGTATTCTAAAATTATTCTACGATTAATTTTTTGTTCGCTTCTTTACCGTTAGCAAACTGAACTTTTACTACATAAACACCTTTTGATAAGCTGTTGTAGTTAATAGTGTAGTTATTTGCGTTTACAGATGCAGAAACAATTGTTTTTCCTGTTACATCCATTACAACAACTGTATTTATAACAGTATTGTCTATAGAAGCAATTGTAACGTTTGTATTAGCTGGGTTTGGATATAAATTTACATTTTTTGCTAATTCAACTTCGTTAACACCAACAAAAACAGTAGGTAAAGACAATGCAGCGAATAAATTTGCTGAAGTGAACCCTACAATTGTATCTATGTACAATCTACCTTTTGTTGCTCCCCATCCTGGGCTACCATATTTAAGTACGCAATTGGTAACAGTAGCTTCTATAGCACCACCTGCAGCGTAAGGAGTATAACCTGCAATATAAGCAGATTCATTCCACCAATCCCAAGGGCCACCTTCTTCTCCAGCAGCAATTGGTGTACCACATGTTAATGCACTTGCAGCAGGAATTGGAGCTGTAAAGAAAGGATATAATCCTTTTACGCCACCATTCATTGATGCAGCCTTAGTTGTATAAACGTTTGTTGGAGCACTGTTAAGTGATGTGTTGTTTCCTAATTGGTTTGAAATACGAATCATGTCTCCACTTCCGCTAGCGTCAACCACAAAATCTCCTGTTGTAGGAACAATTACTTGTCCAAAGTTGTAAGGAGCATTAGGGTCTTTTGTACACTGCATTCCAATAAAAGGAACATCTCCTGCTTCCATCCAAGAGCTATCTCCCGCAGCACCACCTATTGCTACTGCAGCAGCATAGTTAGATGTATGACCTAAATTTGTTGGCAAACATAATGGTCTTGCCAAAGTACCATCAAAATTTCCAGATAAAGTTGTATCAATATAAGGCTGACTTGTTGTGCCAGATATAAATTTACCTAATACAATTTCAGAATACTTATTTAACGTTGCCGCAGCATAAGATACATATCCTCCTGATCCGTATCCCATAACAGCAATCTTTGTTGAGTCTGTTCTGTATAAGTTAGCTCCCATTTGTTCTTTTTTCAAAAATCGAACAGAAGATTTAACATCTTGAATAGCCCTGTAAACAGCATTCAATAATGTTCCTGTTCTTACATCTTGACCTGCACTTCCTAGAGCAGTAGGATTCCAACCAGTTCTATATGCAACTGCACACGCAACATATCCCATTTTAGCAAATCTGTTACAAGTTTCCACAACAGCACTATCAGTCTTGTCTCCTGTAGCTTGTCTGTTTATGTATCGAGGTAAGAAGCTTCCTGTGTGAAGTACAATAACAACAGGTCTTTTAGACATAGTGTCGCCAGTTGGCTCGTATACATCCATTAGTAAGGAAACAGCAGATGGTGTGCCGGTTAATACTGATAAGTTAGTAGAGTACTGAACATTAGATGTTTTAGTTACTCCCGAAAATACAGGATTTAAAAATCGTTGTTGTGCAAACATCAGTTGTGTTGCAAAAACAGCAACCGCAAATAGAAGTTGTAATTTTTTTTTCATTTTATTTTTTATTTTTTGTTGAATCAAGTGTAACCTGCTTAGCTTGATCCGATTTAACTTTGGCGCAGGTAAAAAAGTTTGAATAGCTTGCGAAGCTAGTGAATTAAAGCATGCTGTACAAGTTATTTTATTTTTGGTTCGTATAGGATTGAAAAATAGGCCATTCTGCCAATTAAAGGTCCTCCATAAACTTGGTATTGCATCTTATTCAGTAGATTAGATGCTCCCAGTTTAAAAGTAGTATTTATTTTTTTTGCATTGTAGCTTATTTGTGCATCTACCAAATCATAAGTATCTACATATCCTGTAAACTGAGGGGAGCCTTCAAACATAAATCCTTCTACCCATTTGTAGTTAATATTAAAGCCCCATGCATCAAGGTTTATGAACGAACTGTCTCTAACTCTAATTTTAGTAATGATATCACGAGCTCCTATTCCTACATTAAATTTATGCACAGGAGTGTTGTATGCAGGAATAACAGGGTCTTGTGATTTTTGGTTTAAAACATTCCACGAATAATTGCCCATTAGTGCTAATTTATGGTAGAAAAAGTAGCTAAACCCTGCTGATGCGCCTTGGGTTGTAACTTGCTCTGATGCATTTGTTGCAATTCTATAAAATGTAGCACCCGCAACTTGTTGTGTTATATTGTTAAATAAAACATCGGCAACAAGTTTGTATCCAATAAAATTTTTGTAGAAGCTATAATAGTAGTTTAAATCAATGAATATTCGTTTTGCAAGAATGCCTCTGTATCCGACTTCAATTGTTTTTACTTGTTCGGGTTTTATTTTGTCAAAACTAACATATTCAATCATGTCGTATGTTGGTGTTGCAGAATTTAAGTAAGTGGTAAGCGATTCGGTTGTAATTAAGGAGTCGTAGCCTGTAATATTCCCAATTAAGATTGCTCGCCCTACTTGATAATATAAGTATTGATCTTGCAGTGTAGGGTTTCTAACTGCCGAGGAGAATGATATTCTAAACACATTGTCAGGAGTATTGGCGTACACTAATGATGCAGCAGGAGAAAAAAGGTAGTTGAAATTTTGATTTTTATCTACTCTTGCTGTTAAATTCATTTTAAGTTTGTCGTTAATAAACTTTTTTTCTATTCCCGAATAAACACCGTATTCATAATTTCTAATAACTACCCCACCAGTATCACTAAAAATAGTTCCTTCTGAATAAGGCGCATACATCCTTCCATTGGCACCAACAGTTATGTTTGCAAATTTAGGGGTGAGTTTATATTCGCCATGTACATGGTATAATTTAGAGCGATCGAAAAATTTAGATCCTCCTTCTTTAAATGTTCTTTTAGAAATAATATCATTAAAAGCAGCCTCAAACTCCGGTGTGCCTGGCTCAAGACGAGGTGCGCCTGCATACTTATCAGCATAGTCTCTTGCGTACGAATGCCATAAGGTAAGAGATTGGTTGTAGGCTGCCATAACTTCATTCGCTTTGTCAAAGTCGTATGGATTAGGCCATTGGTAAACTGGAAATCCGGGTAATGCCTGAACGTTTCCTCTCATACCTCCTGGTTCTGTATTGGGTGTACTCCCCGGAACTGCGCCTGCCCAAAAATTACGATATTTCGTACTCCATGTAACATTATCCATGGCTTGGTTTTGCAACAAAAAGGATGTGAAAACAGCATCATATGAATTTCCTGCATCTTCGGCTGTTGTATAAGCGCGTACAAAATATTTATCTTTTTTTGCCACTTCTAATCGATGTTGAAAAAACAAAATATCTTTTAAGCTATATCTGTTATCGCCCTGATAGACTGTTGTTCCTGTCCCGAAATTTCCGGCATAAATAAGCTCTGTTTCCGGTTTTAATTTATAATGAAGAGCAACACTGGCTTTTGCATTTTTTGTATTGTAGTCAACTAAATCTTTTTCCCAATATCCTGTTCTGTGCCAACGGTTAAGTCCTGGGTTGTTTCTTTGTTCGTACAGACTAGTAGCATTGTTCTGACCAACAGATAAATTTTCATCTCCGTAACGGTTTACAGCATCATAACCTCCCGGATTATCTTTGTCTGTATCTGTGTTGTAAACTGGGCTATCATTGTATGCTTCCCAGTCTCTGGCTCTCATAGCAAAGATGTTTAACTTGTAGGCAAATTTATCTTCTCCGGCTTTATTTTTAATTATCTGCGCCCAACGAACAGAGGCTTCTAATAAATCTCGTTCTCCAGCCTTTATTGATGCACTAAATCCCGGAAATTGAAATGGATTTTTAGTAGTCATGCTAATTACACCGTTAAATGCGTTTGGTCCGTAGAAAGCAGAACTAGCTCCTACAATTAAATCAGCTTTCATCACATCTAATTCAGGTGCTCCTAGAAAATTACCTAACGAAAAATTTAGACCGGGAGCCTGATTATCCACACCATCGATAATTTGCAGGGATCGAACAGGGGAGGTGCTATTAAAACCACGGGTATTAATTACTTTAAAAGCAATACTGGCAGAGGTCATATCTACACCTTTTAAATGGCTTAATCCTTCGTAAAAATTGGCTGCCGGAGTTTCTTTTATGGCTAAAACATCCATCGATTCTACTGTTAATGGATTTTGCTTTTGTTTTTCGCTTATCCTAAATTCGGCTACTTCTACTTCTTTAAGCGTAACTTCGCTCGATTTAAGCTTTATATCAATAGGAGATTCGAACGAACTTACGGTTATTTCTTGCTGTGCATATCCAATAAAATAGGCTGTAACTGTAATAGGCAAGGGAGTATCGCCAACTTTAAGTGTGAAATTTCCATCAAAATCGGTTATCGCAGCGGTACTTGTTCCTTTAATGGCAATAGTTACACCAAACAAACCTTCTTTGGTTTTAGCGTCTTTAATGGTGCCTTTAATTACATTTTGGGAAGATATTTGTAGTGCGATAGAGAAAAATAAAATAGCACTTACAACATACTTTAAATATGAATTTTCTTTGCGCATATTAATGGGTTGAAATCGGGTGCAAATAAACTACATTATTTCTACCAAAGCAACTTTTATATAGATGAAATATTGGTTTTTTGGTGTAAATTATGAACAGGTATTTATTAAAAATCCCCACAAGATAGTATCTTATGGGGATTTTAGTGTTGATTATCAATTTATTACCTATCCATTCATAGAGATTAAAAACTCTTCGTTGGATTGGGTGTTTTTCATTTGCGATTTTAGGAACTCCATGGCCTCAACCGGGTTCATATCTGCTAAGTGATTGCGCAAAATCCAAACACGTTGTAGTGATTCTTTGTCAACCAATAAATCGTCTCTTCTTGTGCTAGATGCAACAATATCGATAGCCGGGAACAAACGTTTGTTGGCTAGTTTTCTATCTAACTGCAACTCGCTATTACCGGTTCCTTTAAATTCTTCGAAAATAACTTCATCCATTTTAGAACCTGTTTCAGTCAATGCCGTTGCTAAAATAGTTAAAGAGCCTCCGTTTTCTATTTTACGTGCAGCACCAAAAAAGCGTTTTGGTTTATGCAATGCGTTAGAATCAACACCTCCGGAAAGAACTTTTCCGGATGCCGGAGAAACAGTATTGTAAGCTCTTGCTAAACGGGTAATAGAGTCGAGTAGGATAACTACATCGTGCCCACATTCCACCATTCTTTTTGCTTTCTCCAATACTATGTTTGCAATTTTAACGTGTCTTTCTGCCGGTTCATCAAATGTAGAGGCTATTACTTCTGCTTTTACGCTTCTTGCCATATCTGTAACCTCTTCCGGACGTTCGTCAATTAATAGAATTAATAAATAAACTTCAGGATGGTTATAGGCAATGGCATTTGCAATTTCTTTTAGTAAAACAGTTTTACCTGTTTTGGGTTGAGCTACAATTAAACCTCTTTGTCCTTTTCCGAGTGGTGTTACTAAATCAACAACACGAGAAGATAAACTACTTTGTGGGTGACCGGAAAGTTTGAATTTTTCGTACGCGAAAAGTGGCGTAAGATAATCAAATGGAACTCTATCTCTTACATAGCCTGGGTCTCTGCCATTTATTCGTTCTACTTTAATAAGTGGAAAATATTTTTCTCCTTCTTTTGGTGGGCGAATGCTACCTCTAACAGTATCACCTGTTTTTAATCCGAACAGCTTTATTTGAGATTGTGAAACATATACATCGTCCGGAGAGTTTAGGTAATTGTAATCTGCTGAACGTAAAAATCCATATCCGTCAGGCATAATTTCCAATACCCCTTCGCTAATAACTATTCCATCAAAATTATAAATGCTATCTACACCTTTTTTCTCGTGTTGTTGGAATTTATCCTCTCTTTTTTCTGAATGAACTTCTCTTAAAGGGGTTTGTTCTTGGTTATAATTATCGTTGGGAGCGTTGCTCTTAGCGGTATTTGCGTTGTTGGTTGCTTCTACCGGTTTTGGTTCGGGTGCAGGTTCTTCTCTATTAAAAATAGCATTTATAGATTCTTCGATAGAGGAAAGAACCGGTTTTTCTTCTGTTGGAGATTTCGTTTTTTTAGGGCGAACAGCTTTTTCTTCTGTCTTTTTTTCTTCGCTTACTTTGTCCGGATTTACAGCTTGGTAATCAAGGATTTTGTAAATTAATTCTTGTTTTTTTAAGCCTTCGTGTTTAGGGATGTTAAGATTTTTTGCAATTTCTCTTAATTCGTTTACAAGCTTGCTGTTAAGCTCAATTATGTCGTACATAGATAATGTAGATTTTAATTAGATTTAATTAGTATGTTTTTAGGATGGATTGATATAATGAAAAAGATAAATCAGAAATAAAAATTGAAATTCATTAAATTTTTTGATTTGTTGTAATGACGTGTACATGAAGTACAAGGCAATATTACTAATTTAATTACTAATAACAAAAATTATCTTTTGCCTAATTCTATTAGTTCTAAGTCTTTAATATCTCCATTTTCCAGTGTAAATCGAAGCATGGTTTTTATTTGATGAAAGCCATGATTACCTGCTGCTCCAGGATTCATATAAAGTACGTTATTCGCCTTGTCAAATGCTACTTTGGCAATGTGTGAGTGTCCGCAAATTAAAAGTTTGGGTTTGTGTTTTTGTATAAGCTCAAGCACTTGTGTGTTGTATTTTGGCATACTTCCAGCAATATGAATGAGTAAAACACCTACATTTTCGCAAGTAAAGAAATGGTATTCGGGATACTCTTTTCTAATGGAAGTGTTGTCTATATTGCCATATACGGCTTTTAAAGGTTTAATTTTATTTAGTTTATCACAAAGTTCTAATGAACCAATATCTCCCGCATGCCAAATCTCATCGCATTCCGACAAAAATTTAGGGAGTTTTTCTTCAAAATAGCTGTGAGTATCCGAAATAAGACCAATCCGTTTCACCCGTTGTTGTATCAAATTACTTGGATGAAGGTACTAAATAACTTATTATCTGCTTAGTAATATGTTCCCACTTTTTGTGGTAGCTTCTCCGTCTTCGAAAGATACTTGAATTGTGTAATAATAAACACCTTTTGGAGACATGTTTCCTTGCATATCATTTCCGTTCCAGCTTCCGTCCAATGTTTTCCATTCTACTACTTTAGACATATTGCTGTTAAAGATGGTTACATGAATTGTGGTAGGAATTTTATTGTCGAAATTGAGCTTAAACAAATCGTTGTTGCCATCGTTATTCGGTGTGAATACATTAGGTATAACGAAATTGTGATTAGATGCAGGTTTTTGTTTTGCCGTTTCTTGAACTGTTTGTGAGCTTGTGTTTATAGTTTCTGTTTCTTCTATTTTTGAGAGTGGATTTTGTTGTTCTTTTTTATCGGAAGAAATAGAATACACATCTACTTGTTTACTTGAGTTTGCATCCGAATATACAACATCTGTATTTGTTTTTGGATATTCTGTTTGCTCTGCTGTTGTTATATTATTAGTTGTTTTTGGAATTGAATTATTTTTCAAAGAAGAGCTTGTTGTATTATTTTTTAAAACAGGGTTTTCTGTTTCTGCTGAAGTAGAAATAATTGTTTGTTTAACAAGTTGTTTCTCCGAAATAGTTAAGGAATGCGATGTGTTATTGTTGTTTCGTTTAGATCTGTTTGCATCAAAATAGATGGTTGATAGTGTTGAAATTGCAATAACTGTTGTTGAAAGGATTAAATATTTAGATTGAATCCATTTTGGGGATGAGCTTCCATTTGTTTTTTGCAAAGAGTTTGAAATATTGTTCCATGCAGCAGGATTTACATCTGCTTCATGATTGTACAATTTTGATTTAAAAAGTTCTTCTATGTGTAATTTATTCTTCATGTATCAGTTCACTTTTTAGTACTTTTTGAATATATACTTTTGCCCTTGAATATTGCGACTTGGAGGTGTTTTCAGATATGTGTAATAACTCTCCGATTTCTTTATGCGTGTAACCTTCAATAGCAAACAGGTTAAAAATTGTTCGATAGCCTTCCGGTATTTTTTGAATTACATTTAATAAAACTTTGGCAGAAATGGAAGCGGATATAGTTTCATCTATTCCAGTATCAAAAGATTCATCTATGGTAATGTCGTGCTGTTTCTTTTTGTTTTTTCTAATATTCTCGAGGGCCGTATTTACCACAATTTTTCGAAGCCAACCTTCAAACGATCCTTTTGCTTGAAAATTTCTTATGGCTCCAAATGCTTTGATAAAGCTGTCTTGCAAAACATCCTGTGCTGTATCATAATCATTTGTGTATCGCATGCAAACTCCCATCATTGTTTTGCTGTATTTTTCGAATATTGTTTTTAGTGCAAGTTCGTTACCCTTTCCACACAAAATAATCAACTGTTCTTCCGAAACATTATTCATTGCGTGTGTTGGGTTTGTACTAAAGATGGTTTTTTACTAGAAAAGGTTGCATGTAAATATACGCTATCGTGTAAAATAAAAAAACCACGCTACTAGCGTGGTTTTTTTATTTATTTTTCAACTAACTATTTGATAATCATTCGTTTTGTAGTTGAGTTGCCTTCTGCAGAAATAGTGTAGAAATAAATACCTTTTTGCATCCCTTTTGAGGTCAGATTTAGGTTGTGAACTCCTGCAGGTAAATTTTTAGTCTCTGTTTTAATTACTTGTCCAAGTGTATTTGTAATGGTAAGTGTAATAGTAGTTGACTTAACTAAGTTAACATCAACTGTAGAGCCACCATCAAAAGGATTTGGATAGTTTTGTGAAACGGAGAATAAGTTGTTTTTTGTTATCTCGTTGGAAGAAAGTATTAGTGTGTTTAAATCTACCAAGTTAGACGCATCAGATTCTTCCGTAAATTCTGTATTGTCAAACCCTGCATCGTGAATGTATCGTAAATCAAGGGTTTGACCAGTTGCAGTTGGAGAATTCCAGTTTGCATATACTGTTGGAATTGTATTTCGTCCGTTGCTTTCTAGTGTGTAATAAGAAACGGAGCCAAAATGTATAACAGTAGCAAGGGTTGTGTTACCAGTTATGTTTTTAGGAGCAGTCCATTTTCCTGTAACAACATTATAGCCAATAGAAAACATGTCGGGCATCGAGTTCTCGTCATTTGGCGTAATTCCGATGTTTGTAATAGAATCTGTTGTAAACCAAGTAAAGAATAACTTACTTCCATTCCAGTTTCTAGATGCTTGTGGTCTTATATATTCTCTAACGTATGGATCTGGAGCACTTGCAGCGTTTGATGTACCATATAACATTCCAAACTGCTGAGGGTAGTCTGCCAATCTAGCTTTCCATTGTGTTCCACCATCTATTGTATAGATATCAAATAATCCCCAATCTTTCCATCCGTTAATAATCGAAAATCCTGAGGGATTTGATGCGTTTACTCCTGCAATTCCCACGGCAGCAATAATGTGTAAATTTCCTAATGAATCTACAACGTTATCGTGTTCTAACCAAGCTGTCATTGAAAAGCCCGGTGTCTGCACTAAATTGTTTATTGGGTCTAAGTCTATTTGTATTGGTTGTCCCCAAGTATTTCCACCATCTGTAGTTTTGTAAACGATAATATAAATCAATGAATCTCGTTCCCATAAACTGTTTTGACCATAGGCAATTCCATGTCCAAGTATTGATATGTACCCATTTTGCCCATCATCAGCAAAGCTTATTTTTGAATCGAAAATCATTTTGTTGCCATCGTAATCTTCATTAACAGGAATACTTATATTTTTTGCCGTGTATTGGAAGTCTTTGATAGTAGGATTCCAAGTGCCTCTTGTATAAACAAGGCTATCTCCATAGGTATAGTCAGTTGGAAGAGTAGATCCTAAACGCATTTGGTCTAGATTGTGAATTACCCCGGTTTTTGTAATTATATGAGCATCTGGAATGAAATAGTAAATTCCGTTGGTTGATGTGGTTCCATTTTGGTTGTTGCTTGACCAATCTGTTTGCGTAGGTGCCATCAATCCACTTAATTGGTGTGTTCCCATTGCTACACCGCCCCAATCTGCCGAATTTTGACCAGGGTTTGAGTTGTCTCTTGTTGGTGCAAAATAACAGAAATAAGTTGAGTCGGGATTGTTAGTAGTGTTGGTAGAAGGATTGTAAATTACTCCTTGTGGGTATCTTGCTCCGTATTGAGATGCAGCATTTGTAGGCGTATAAACAGAAATAACATCATTAGACCAAGTATTTCCTCCGTCTTTAGACATATCATAGGTTAAATATCCATTGTTGGTGTTTACCACATATCTATGAGACATTGCAACCGCGTTTGTTTGTGGGTCTGCCCAAAGGTAGGTTCTGTTTCCTAGTATGGAGAATACGTTACCAAGTGTCCCTAAAGTTCTACTTGTAATAGCTTGTAGGGTAGGGGTAGAGTATTTCCCTTCCGTATCGGCTTTTTTCATTGGTTTTAACGTCAGTTCTTCTTTTCCATCAAAATAAATTTTGGGATTTGCCTTTTGTATTTTGTTTGTATGTATTGGAGTTTGAGCCAATGTAATACCCACAAATAATACCAACATAATAAGTAAGATTTTTTTCATCGCATTTTTATTTTATGTAATTAACAATATTTTTTTAGGGGGATTGCAAATGTATGAAAGCAGATTTATTTGGACAAATAAAATTTTTCTAGAAAGAAGGTGTTATTTGACAGTAGAGAAATATTTTTTTGCCCATACCGCAAAGCTTATAAACTTAAACAGCCTGCCGTTGTCTGTGTTTTTCTTTTCGGAGAACAAAATGTTGTATTCTTTTTGGAGCAATTCTATATTTATAAATTCTTTTAATAAAGGATTTTCAAAATAATGTTTGATGTCGTTTTTAATTTCATTTATCCACTTATTATTGGGGGTAGTAAATCCTTTTTTATCCGTTCGGTTTAAAATTTGTTGTGGAACATGATTTTGCATAGCATCTTTAATAAGAGCCTTTAGGTTCCCATTTACAATTTTGTAATTGCCGGGAATTGAAAATATATATTCTATCAAATTAATATCATCAGCGAAAGGTGTTCGCGATTCTACTGAATGCCACATGGCACATCTGTCTTCGCACTTTAGATATGTTTTGAGACGTGTGTTGTAAAATTCGTTGTGTAAGTTTTCGTTTAAAGTTGTTGGGGTGTTGTTCTCTTTTAACAAATGTTTGTGCGCATACAGAAAATCTTTATTCAAATATTTTAAGTCATTGAAATAAAATAATAAAAATTTCAGTTGTGCATCCGGAGATAATTTAGGTATAGTTGAAAATCGCAGCTTTTGTTTGATGTAAAAAAGTAGTGGTTTTGAGAGACTTGATTTATTTACTTGATTAAAAAAATCTTTCAGTCGTCCCCTTTTTATTAACTCGTCAAAATAAAAAAATAAATAGGTGTCGTATCCTCCAAACAATTCATCGCTACCTTGCCCGTCTAGTATTACTTTTATATTGTTTTCGGATGCAAGTTTAAGAACTCGGTGCTGCGCATATGTGCTGGTTGACCAAATTGGAATGTCTTGCGAATAAATTAGATCTTCTAAATCCGTTGTCAATTCTTGTGCATTGGGAAATACTTGATGCCAGTTTAGATGGTATTTATCAACCAATAATTTGGCATAATTACTTTCATCAATTTCCTTGTCTTTAAAAGATGCAGTAAATACTTTGAAATCGGTTGTGTCTTTTCCTTCTTTTTTTAGTTGATGCACAATGCTTACAATAGAAGAACTGTCAATCCCTCCACTTAAGCACGCACCAACTGCAACATCCGAACGTAATCGTATTTTTATGGCTTGCTCAACTAACTTTGCAGTTTTTGTAGAATATTCTGAAAATTTATTTTCCGAATAATTTTCAAATTCACTGTTGAATTTTAGTTGATAGAATTGCCATTTGGCAAATTCTTTGGTATCTATAGAAAGTGTAAACGCATGCGAAGGAAACAATTCGAAACAGTTTTTGAAAAAACTTTCTTCTGTATTCTCGGTGGTGGTTTTTACTAAAAATTGAAATGCGGCATCTGTATTTATTTTTGTATCTACTAAATCCGATTTTGCAAGTGCTTTGAGCTCAGATGCAAATAAGAAATAGTCGGAGCTTATCGAATAATATAATGGTTTTACTCCAAATCTATCGCGGGCTCCGAATAGTTCGTTTTTATTTTTGTCGTAAATAACAAATGCCCACATTCCATTAAACTTTTGTAAACATTCTTTACCCCATTGTTTATAAGCAAATAGAATTACCTCGGTATCGCTAGTGCTAATGAATTGGTGTCCTAGCTTTTGCAGCTCTTCTTTTATCTCAATGTAATTGTACAATTCGCCATTGTATGTAATCCATATATTCCCATTGTCAATACACATTGGTTGATGGCCAAGTGGAGACAAATCTATAATAGAAAGTCTTCTGTGGGCAAGTGCAATGTATGATTCGAAATTGTGTGAAGTTATATTGTTTTGCGGAGCGTAATCAAATGAGTTGTTCCAACAGTTGCTAGGAGTGGTTATGCCTCCAAAGCATTGAAATTGATTGTTGTTAAATAATGTATATCCTTCATCGTCAGGACCACGGTGCTTAATGGTAACGCTAAGTTGCTCAATAAATTTATTTAACCCTTGGGTGTTTTTATTTAATGAAACGATGCCTGCGATGCCACACATAAGGGGTGTTTTTAGTAGAATGAATCAATCTATCTTCAACCAATGATTCAAATCTCGATTTAAAAATACGCTTAATTCTGATATCTCGTTTTGGTACATGCTTGCTAATTTTCTTTTTGCTTCTGTGCTTATTGGTTTGCGCTTGGCAATAGAGGTGTTTTTGTTGGCAAGTGCTGTTCTTAGTAATGTGCGTATGCTGGCACTCGGAATTAAGAATTTTACTATTTTTTTTTGCAACTTACCCGGTGTTTTTAAAATTTTTTGCAGCTCTGGGTTTTTAATTTCTTTGTTTGCATTTATTGTTCTGAAATTTGGTTTGAATGTTGTGTCAATCTGCAAAAAGTTTAAAACTTCTGCATAGCAATTTTCTATATTTTTTTGAAAGTCATCGTAAACAACTATGTGCACATTGGGTGCGCCAAAAATGTTTTGATATCTTTTAATTTGAGTTGTGTACCTCGCAATCTTTGAATAGTAAACACTTTCGAGTAGTGTGTTTGTTTTTGGAATACAACTGCCTGATGCTCTTTTCGATTCCAACTCTAGTGCTTTTAAAAAATCGTTTTCATTTTCATTGCAATCAAACAAATTCTGACTGTGCATTGCGTAAACCATTTCTAGTGGATTACGAACCATGATAAGTATTTTTGCATCAGGTGCAAATGTTTTTATTTCTTGTGCTGCACTTTCTGAATACAAGTACCAAACAGAGGATTCGCCAACAATTTTTTTGCCTGATGAATTGGAGAATAAGTGTAAATATTCTTTCCCAGTTAGCTTTGGTGATGTGTTGTGTAAGTCAGCCCCAAAGTATAATACTTCTTTAGGCGCCATATATATATCAGGATGCTCAGCAAGAAAGTCATTCATAGCAGTAGTGCCACATTTGGGAGCGCCAACAATAAAAAAATTAGGCTTTCTTAACATGAATTGGAAATATGCTAGGGTTAATTTTTAAATGTTTAATGCAATAATACAACATCAACATATTCCAACAAATAGTACTCGTAGATGTTGCAATTGCTGTACCTAATTCATTATAAATAGGTGTTAGGATAATTATTGTGGCAACTTGTATAAGTAAACTTATAATTGCCGCTTTTATAGCAAGACTTTCTTTGCCCGTAAGTAGCAGCAAGTAACCAACAGAGCCGCAGCATACATTTATTAATTGTCCTAAAGACATTACAAGTAGTGGGGTGTATCCTGTTGAAATCGTTTCGTTGAAAAATAGAAGGATGCTTTTTCCTGCTAAAATTAGAATACTTATAAATACTAAAGCTCCAATGGTTGTTAGTTTTGAAGATTGTTTAAGAAGTTTCTCTAGTTCTATTTTTTTCTGCTGTTCGTATAAGCTGGAAATATTAGGAAGAATAAATATTGTTGCTATAAGTAATGGAAATGATACAAATTCAGAAATGCGAAGTGCTATTGAATAGATAGCTACACTTTCGTTTGTAGATAAATTGCTTTGAAGTAAAATGTCAATTTTGCTTGCAATGATTGATAGCAAACCTACTACAGATAATTTTTTTAATGACGATTGCCATTTTTGTTCTTCCTCTTTGGGAGCAGTAGCATTAGAAATTTTGTTTCTTTTAAATAGATGAACAAGTACTAGTGTACCGGCAAAGGCGAGTAGATTTATACTTAAAAGAAGTGTGGTGTTATTGGGTAAATGCAGAAATGGTATAAGAATTAAGGTGGGAATAATTAGAAGAAGTGGCTTTATTACTTTTTCTGCTATTTGCGATTTCTTATGCTGTTTTAATGCGTTTAAACTAGTTTGTTTTAATTGGATGAATGCGTGTATTGGAATGCAGATAATAATTAGAAAAATATCAACTATCGAAAAATCATTTTTTGAGAAAAGAAGAAAACTAAAGCATACAAGGGTCGATGCTAAGGTATATACGAGTACATGACGATTGCACCAGTTTAGCAAAGCAGAAAGTAGATTGTTGTTTTTTGCGGCAACATATATTGGAATTTGCTTAAGTAGTAAACTAGTAAATCCGGCTACAATTAAAATTCCAACTAATGTAATAATTGCATTTGCATAGTTGTACAATCCAAAATTGTTATTGCCAAAATTGTCGATTAATATTTTGCTTGATAGAAAAACAAGAATAATGGAAAATGCTTGTATAAGCGCAATACCAATGATAGATTTAGCTTTTTCTTTAGAAACAGTATACGATTTTAATTTTTCTATCATTGCTTATTTCAGGCTTTGCTTATGCCAGTGTTGTATTTGTTTGCCCACCACATCTTCACTAAAATTTGTTTGTACATACTCGTGCAACACGCTTGAATCGTATTTTGCATAATTATCGAGCATAAAATTAATTTTTTTCTTTAATGCTTGGTTGTTATTTTGTGGCACTACTATTCCTGTTTCCTCTGTAATTAATTCTTTTACGCCACCTGCATCCCCTGATAGAACAGGTATTCCACATGCCATAGCTTCGAGCGTAACACAAGAAAACGTTTCATAGTTACTGTACATTAATAGAAAAGCTGATTTTCTAATTTCTATTACAAGCTCCTCCGGCTTTAGAAATCCTTTAAAAAAAACAACGGTATTCAATATGTTTTTTTTAGTAGCAAGTTCTTTGAATTTATTTTCCTCAGAACTTGTTCCGCAGAATATACAAGTAAAATCGTCTCTTTCGGTTTTTAGTTCGGCTATTGTTTCAATTAGTGTTGTTATATTTTTTTCTATGTCGTTTAGTGAGGAAATATGTATGATTTGTTTGTTTCTCGTTTCTGCAGGATAGGAAGGGGAAAATAGTTTTGTGTCAATAACGTTCGGCACACGTGTATAATTTCTGTTTTTCAAATTATTGTCAAGCATGGCTTTTTGTAATGCATGCGATACTGTAGCAACGGAATTTGCATTCTTTATAATTAGCCTATGAAAAAATTTTAGAATTGAATTCGATATCTTATAGCTGCCATCCTCTTGTAAGTACCCTGACCAATGTTCTTGAATTACATATGGAATTTTGTGAGTTATTTTAAATAGGTATGCAATGATACCAACAGGAAAGGTTATGTTTGCTTGAATTAAAGAAGGTGTTCCAATGCTTTTCTTTACCACATCCAATCCTTTTCTATATGCTTTGATATAGCGCACAATATCAAATAAACGGAAGTCGGATTTTTTATAATAAACAATTATCTCCGAAAGATTTGGATTGATTGTATGTTCTTCAGTTCTGTTTTCAGTAGAATTGTATGCATGCAGTATAGTACATTTTTCAAATTTCGATAACGCAATTGCATGTCTTTTTACATAGATACCTAGGGACGGATTATCTTTTTTAGTATACCAGCTGGTAATAAATAAAACGCTTGATTTGCCTTGGCTTGTGGGCATTTTATTAGTTAAGTTTTTTTGTTTTTAGAAGCAGCGAATTCCCAATTACAATAACATCGGAAAATGCCATTGAAAGCGCGCCAAGCATAGGGCTTAAAAAGCCTAATGCTGCAAATGGTATTGCAATAATATTGTAGAAGAAAGCCCAAAATAAATTTTGTTTTATTGTTTTAAGGGTAGCCTTACTTAGCAGGTGGGCTTCGTAAATTTTATGTAAGTCGTTTGATGCTAATATTACAATTTGTGCAGACTGTATAGCAATTTGTGTTGCCCCGCCAAAAGAAATTCCAACATCTGCCTGTGTTAGGGCTGGAGAGTCATTTACACCATCTCCCACCATTGTTGTACCTCCGGATTTTTTTATCTCATCAAGCTTGTTTAGTTTTTGTTGAGGAGTGTGTTCCCCAAAATAATTTTTAATGTGTAAATTCTCAGCAAGTTCTTTGGTTTTTACTTGCGTGTCGCCACTTAATAGGTAGGTTGTAATATTTTTTGAATTGAAATTGGCAATAGTTTCTTTAGCCGAATCCCTTAGTTTGTCTTGTATATCGATGCATCCTATAAGTTTTTCGTTTTCTACTAAATATAAGTTGTGAGATAAATCAACTATTGATGTGCTTATTTTGTTTGAGCCAATTTTATAGGTATTTCCAAAATCATCTTTTGCTTCAATGCCCAAACCTTTAATTTCAGTTATTGTATTTAAATTTATTTTTGTGGCAGTAGTGGAAAGGGCTTTACTTATTGATACTGCGATGGGGTGGGAGGAGTGTAATTCAAGTGAGTAAATAATGTTTTTGAGCTTGTCTATGTCATATCCGTTAACAGGCGAAATGTTTTTTATCTCAAATTCTCCTGTAGTAAGTGTTCCTGTTTTATCGAACACAATATTTTTCGTTTTGGCAAATAATTCGAGTGTGTTTCCACCTTTTATGAGAATTCCATTTTTTGCGGCACGACCTATTCCAACCATTACAGCAGTAGGAGTGGCAAGTCCCATGGCACACGGACATGAAATTACT
>JAFLBG010000050.1 GCA_017303975.1 Bacteroidota bacterium | reverse complement strand
CCCACCAAGTGCTTTACCCAGAGTACCCGTAATAATATCTATCTTACCCATTACATTACAATGCTCTGCGGTACCCTTACCGGTTTTACCAACAAAACCCGTAGAATGGCTATCATCAACCATAATTAGCGCATTGTATTTTTGAGCTAACACTACTATTTCATCTAGCTTTGCAATAAAACCATCCATCGAAAAAACACCATCGGTAACAATAATCTTGAATCGCTGAGCAGAAGCTTGTTTCAGTTGCTCCTCCAAATCAGTCATATCATTATTTTTATAGCGATACCGTTTTGCTTTGCAAAGACGCACTCCATCTATAATAGAGGCATGATTTAATTCATCAGAAATGATAGCATCTTCTTCTCCAAACAATGGCTCAAAAACCCCACCATTAGCATCAAATGCAGCAGCATATAAAATAGTGTCTTCGGTACCCAAGAAATTCGCAATTTTTTTCTCCAATGTTTTATGTATATCCTGTGTGCCGCAAATAAAGCGAACGGAAGACATTCCATAACCATGCGTATCTAGTGTTTTTTTAGCCGCCTCAATTACCTTTGGGTGCGATGATAATCCCAAATAATTATTTGCACAAAAATTTATTACCTCAGAACCTGCTGTAGTATTGATATCTGCCCCTTGTGGAGTAGTTATAATTCTTTCTTTTTTATACAAACTCGCCTCTTCAATAGCTTTAAGCTCTTTTTCTAAGTGTTGTTTAAATGATGCGTACATAGTTATTTGTTTATTTTTTGGTAAAACTACATAATTTCTACATAAGCAAAACATGCAACACACAACACATAAATTACGTTTTAATATACTGATATACAAATTAATAATTCAAATTATAATCTTAAATAACGATTTAGGGTTATTCATTAAATTATATTTTAAGTGGATATAAAGGGAAGTATCAAATATGTTTGGTGCATAGATGTTAATGACTAAAACAAAACATATGAAAAATATACTTATCGCACTTTTTTCTTTAGTTATCGTTTATAGTGCACATGCCAAACTTGCTTTTAACACCTCAGAAATTGCAGCAACAATTAATAAATCTGTTAAGTATAAGCAGGGAGTTGGCTCTACAGTTAATGCCTCTATGCTACTAGAAGAAAACGACAAAGTAGTTATTCCCAAAAAAATTGAAGTTCACGAAGCCGGAATTGCTCCCATAAACACCATTCTTATGGTTGTTATTGTATTTCTAATACTTGGCGCTTTCGTTTATTTATGGAGAAACAAACGGCTTGGGAGTATTAGTAAAAAATCATACACCGCTATTTAATGCACTAACCAAGTATTTGCAGCTTTGCAAATTTTATAAGCAACTGCTTTTGACCTGCATTATCAAATAAGATGGTTGCTTTATTGTACGGAAAAAAACCTTCCATCTGAATTACCTTACCTGTCCCAAAACGCTCATGTGCAACAGACATTCCAACTTGCAAATCTTTTAGCAATTCCGGATTGTGTGTTGTATCAGAATTTGCAGCTGTATTCATTCTGATTAAATTTTTCTTTATAGGCGAAGGAGTTGTAACCACAGGCTTTGCAGTTACACTCGATTTTGGCCGAAACGTGTTTGTTCGTCTTACTTCGTTGTTATCAAAAACAGGCTCGTCAAATTCGGTAAGACTTGCAGGCATCTCTAAATGTTCTGCAGATATTTCTTCTAAAAAACGACTTGGCTCGCTGTTTATCAAATTACCCCAACGGTAGCGGGTAACAGCATAAGAGAGTGTTGCCTTTTTTTCTGCACGAGTAAGTGCCACATAAAACAAGCGTCTTTCTTCTTCTAAATCAGTTCTAGAATTGAGCGACATTTGTGATGGAAATAAATTTTCTTCCAATCCCACTACATACACATACGAAAACTCGAGTCCTTTAGCGGCATGTATAGTCATCAAAGAAACATAATCTTTTTCGGTATCACTTTCTTTATCTGCATCTGTAAGCAATGCTATGTCTTGCAAATAAGCTGCTAGCGAGCGTGGCGGATTTACAGTTATTGCGCCATCTCCTTCATTTACCTCCTCTACAATTTTAGTTAACTCAATAGCTTGATTCACCATTTCTTGCTGTTCTGCCTCATCTGAAAATTCTTTCAAGCCATTTAATAACTCTTGAATATTTTCGTACCGGCTAACACCTTCGGGGGTTTTGTCTGTATAAAATTCTCGCAAAAGTCCGCTGCTATTGGCAATCAGCTCACCAATCTCATAGGCATTTTTTATTTCCGCTTGCGATGAAAAACTTTTTATCATGGCAACAAAATCGGCTATTTTGCTCTTTGTTCCTGAATTTAAATCTGTGAACTCATTAATATTTTCCATTACCGTCCAAATGCTTACATCGTGGTCGGTTGCAGCCACCATTAGTTTCTGAACAGTTGTATCTCCAATTCCTCTTGCAGGATAGTTGATGATTCTTTTTAACGATTCTTCATCGTGATTATTAACTGTTAGCCGCAAATAAGCCACCATGTCCTTTACCTCTTTACGCTGATAAAAAGATAGTCCGCCAAATATTTTATAAGGAACATTCAATTTCCTAAGCGCCTCTTCCATTGCTCTAGACTGGGCATTAGTACGATACAATATTGCAAACTCTTTATTGTGAGCTTGTTTATTCATCTTTGTTTCAAAAATAGATTGTGCCACCTTTGCCCCTTCTTCATTATCAGTCATTGCACGAATAAGTTTTATTTTTTCTCCTCGCTCGTTGTCTGTCCACACTTGCTTTTTTAGTTGATCTTTATTGTTGGCAATTACATTATTTGCTGCTTGTACGATAGTGTTGGTGCTTCTGTAATTTTGCTCGAGTTTAAAAACTTTTAAATCGGGATAATCTTTTTCAAAATTTAAAATATTCTGAATATTCGCACCTCTAAAAGCGTAGATACTTTGGGCATCATCGCCTACTACACAAATGTTTTCGTACCGTGCAGCCAATTGTTTAATAATTACATATTGAGAAAAATTGGTATCCTGATACTCATCTACCAAAATGTATTTAAAACGTTCTTGGTATTTTAACAACACCTCCGGAAAATCGCGCAGCAACACGTTTGTATTGAATAACAAATCATCAAAGTCCATTGCTCCTGCTTTAAAACAGCGTTTGGCGTAGGTTTCGTAAATCTGCCCCAACAAAGGCTTGCCAGACATTTTATCTTCTTCTTGCACCTGTTTATTGGCATTGTAAGCTGCCGCTGAAATCAAACTATTTTTTGCTGCAGAAATACGGGAATAGACCAATGCAGGCTTATACACTTTTTCATCTAAGTTTAATGATTTTACGATATCCTTTATTAAGCCTTTCGTATCCTCTGTGTCGTAAATTGTAAAGTTTGTAGGGTAACCAATTTTTTCAGCCTCTGCACGTAATATACGAGCAAATACAGAGTGAAATGTCCCCATCCACAAATTCTTGCTCTCGTTACCTCCTACAATTAATTTTATTCTGTCCTTCATAGAACGCGCAGCCTTATTGGTAAACGTAAGTGCCAATACATTAAACGCATCTACCCCCGTTTGCAGCAAGTGTGCAATTCGATAGGTAAGTACACGTGTTTTCCCAGAGCCCGCACCTGCAACAATCATCATGGGGCCTGCAATATTTATAGCTGCTTGTTTTTGTACCTCGTTTAGCTCATTCAAATAATTATCGTTCATATGTAGGTTTACAAGAAATTAATATGCTTTTAAAAGAAAAAATATACGTAATTAGACTTTACGAATATATTATTTTGCCTTGTTTTATTTGCCATCAAAGGAATTTATAATTATTAACAAGATATTAAATTCTGAAGCTGCATTAAACCCAAATTTAATTTTACGTGCTAAACTTTTACTACATTTGCAGCAACTTAATTTTAAAAATTTATGACAACTAACAGAACTTTTACCATGATTAAGCCTGATGGTGTTGCGAACAACTACATCGGTCCTATTTTAGCAAAAATGAACGAAGCCGGCTTTAAAATTGTAGCCATGAAATACACTAAACTTACTGCAGAAATGGCTGGTAAGTTTTACGAAGTACATAAAGAGCGGCCGTTCTACAAAGATCTTGTACAATATATGTCTTCAGGGCCAATTGTGGCTGCCATCTTGGAAAAAGACAATGCCATTGCAGATTTCAGAAAATTAATTGGCGCTACAGATCCCGCAAAAGCTGAGCCCGGAACTATTCGTGCATTATTTGCAAAATCAATTTCTGCAAATGCTGTGCATGGTTCAGATAGCGATGAAAACGCAAAAATTGAAGGCGATTTCTTTTTCTCTCAATTAGAGCGTCCGTAGTTTAGAGATATACAAAAGCGAAGAGGGCGATGCTTGTTAATCCAAACATCGCCCTCTTCGCTTATAATAGTATCCTACTTTGTGCTTTTAAAGTGGAATTCCTGAACAGGATTGGTATCTTTTACCTCCACCCAAAGTTCTTTATTCTTTAGACGTAGTATTTTATATACTGTTCTTGTAGATGTAGATTGTCCTGTAAAAGTTGTATTTGTTTCCACTTCCTCCTTACCGGACAAAAACTCCCAGGTACCAGTTCCTGTAAGTGTTACAGGGAAGCCCATATAATTGCCTCCAAGCGTTACATCTAAATCGCCATTTCGTTTAAGTTCCATTTTGTTGGACGAAACTAGCTGTTTGTACTCAACAGTCTTATCCACCCCTGCTTCAAAATATTTTTCCATTTCCCAAGTACCCGCAACTCTGGCTTTCTTTGTTCTGAGCGAGAACATAGGACCATCTTCGTATTTTTTACAAGAGCCCAAAAACAATGTGGTTGTAAGCAAAACAAGCAAACTTAATTTAATCGTTTTCATTTTTTTATTTTTTACAAATGTATGGCTTTAGCAAATATCTACCAAACAACCGTTTGGCAGTTTCGGTCGCATTTCTCCTATAACGAATAATTCTAATTTTTCTTTCGCAAATAAGTCTTTCAAACTACCCAATTTAGATTTATCCACTGAGATTAATAACCCTCCGTTGGTTTGTGGGTCGCACAATGTAAAAAAAGAAGTAGCTACATTTCCCGATACTTCCTTTTCGTATGCATTCCAATTTCTATAGGTATTATCAGGCACAATGTATTGTTGAATGTAGTAGTCTATTCCATCAATTTTGGGAACCGCTTCGTAATTCATTTCAGCAGACACCCCAGAAGCTTTGCACACTTCTACCAAATGCCCTAATAATCCAAAACCTGTAATATCAGTTAGTGCGTGCACAAAATCCAACTCCCCCAATTTCGCTCCTATTGAGTTTAATTTCATCATTACCTGTGCTGCTTTCCCTAAATCTTCTACTCTTAACTTATCTCTTTTTTCGGCTGCACTCAAAATGCCTGTTCCTATTGACTTTGTAAGACAAATAACATCTCCTGTTTTAGCGCCTCCATTTGTCTTTATATTACTCTTTTTTACCAATCCATTTACGCTCAACCCAAAAATAGGCTCTTGGCTCTCAATACTATGCCCACCGGCAATTTGAATACCAGCTTCGGTACATGCATCAACAGCTCCTTTTGTTACCAACTGCGCAATTTCAATTGGCAACTTGTCTGTAGGCCAACCCAATATAGAGAGCGCCATAATTGGCGTTCCGCCCATTGCATATACATCGCTTAATGCATTTGCCGCTGCTATTCTGCCAAAAGAATAGGGATCGTCAACAATAGGAGTAAAAAAGTCTGTAGTGGAAATTAATGCAATTTCATTACCTAAATCATACACAGCAGCATCATCAGAGGTTTCATTACCAACCAATAAATTTTTGCCTTTAAATAAATTCAAATTCGAATCCAAAATTTTACCTAAAACAGCTGGAGCTATTTTACAGCCGCAGCCGGAAGCCTTACTGTATGAGGTTAATTTAACTTTTTCCATTGTATGAGCTGTTGTGCTATTGCCTTTAAATCTGGTTCGACAAATTCGAATTGTATAATTAATTTCTTATCTCTCTCGGAAAGCCCATATAAATAAGCCTTATCGTAGTATGTTAAATTGATTTCGCACGCTGTGGTTAAATCTCCCTTTTCAATAGCTTCTACAGCTCGCTTAACGTGCTGCCCTCCTAACCTTTTAGCAATGCGGCTAGTAGCTGTAATCAATTCTTCTTTACTGTATTTTCCGTATTGCTGAACTAAATATCGAGTTCTTACAGCAAAAGATAAACTAACAAATGTAACTCGGGAAGTCCTCATTTGACGCCAAAAACCGGTAGGTATTCCTACTCGACCAATGGTTCGGCTTTCGTCCTCTACCCAAAAGTGTTTGTCTGTTCCCACATCCAGTAAATGCGTTGCAAGTAAATTTTCGAAATGCTCTTGCGTAGGCGGGGCTTGCTCTCCAAGCGAACCAAAAGAAGATCCTTTATGATTTGCTAATTTTTCCAAATCAATAATTAGTTGATTCTGCCCCTGCAAATGCTGCAATAACTCCGTTTTCCCTGTGCCTGTGTAACCACCCAATACCGTAAAAAAATATTTCTTATCGAACTGTGCCAGCACATAATTTCGATATGCCTTGTACCCTTTTCTTAGTGTATATACCTTATAGCCGTACATTTCCAACAACCACGCAACGCTACCGCTGCGCATGCCTCCCCGCCAACAATAAAGCAGAATAGTTGTGTCTGAAGTTTGCTTAACAACAGCTTTTATCAACTGTTTTAATTTGGGACCAACCAGCTCAAGTCCTTTTAAAATAGCTGGCTGCCGACCATCGTGCTTGTAAATCTTTCCAACAACCGCTCGCTCTTCATCTTCAAAAAGAGGCAGATTAATGGACCCGGGCAAATGTCCTTTTAAATATTCAGCAGGGGTTCTAACATCAAACACCTGATGTTTTTTAGCAAGTTCAACATACTGCTCTATATCAATAGGTGTAGGCATTTTAGCTATTCTATCACTATTTAATTAACATGCACTTTTATTTTCTTTGCCAATTCAATTGCCTTGGAAGTTACTGAATTTATAGAGGAGGTAAGTATATCACTTACAAGCACTACTGCCATTCTTCTGTAGGGTCTGGTTGTTGGCTTGCCAAAAATTCGCACATCGGTATTGGACTCTTTCAAAACATCTACTACGCCTGTATAAGTTGGATGAGCGCCCTCTTTCGTTGCAAGCACCACAGCACTTGCTGCATTCTTTAGCAATTCAATAAACGGGATTGGCAATCCTAAAACCGCACGAGCGTGCAACTCAAACTCTGTTAAATTTTGAGAACCTGCAAGCGTTACCATTCCTGTATCATGAGGCCTTGGCGATAATTCAGAAAAATAAACACCCGTGTTTGTTAAAAAAAATTCTACACCCCAAATACCTGCACCTCCAAGAGCTTGGGTAACCTTAGCTGCCATTTGTTGTGCCTCTTCCAGTTGCTTGCTGTTAATAGCAGCAGGCTGCCAACTCTCTTGATAATCGCCCCTTTCTTGCCTATGACCTATAGGTGCGCAAAACAAAGTAGGTCCGTTTTTTTGTGTAACAGTTAATAAAGTTATTTCCGACTCAAATTTTATAAACTCTTCTGCAATAACTTCCATATAATCTCCCCTGCTCCCACTTAAGGCATATTCCCATGCTTTTGAAATATCGTCCTTTGTTTTTATAACAGATTGGCCTTTCCCTGACGATGACATTAATGGTTTTACAACACAAGGTAATCCAAGCGCAGCTACTGCACTTTCCAATTCACTTAAAGTTGATGCATATTGGTATTTTGCTGTTCTTACCCCTAATTCCTTTGCAGCCAAATCGCGAATAGCTTTTCTATTCATGGTAAAATTAGCAGCCTTAGCGCTTGGCACAACTTGTATGCCTTGATTTTCATACTCATAAAAACGCTCTGTTCGTATGGCTTCAATCTCAGGAACAATAATATCGGGATTGTGCTTAGCCACAATTGCATCTAATGTATTACCATCTAACATATTTATAATTTCGCACTCATCTGCAACTTGCATAGCAGGAGCATAATCGTACGAATCGACCGCCACCACATACTGACCAAGGCGCTTGGCTGCTATTACAAACTCCTTGCCTAATTCGCCAGAGCCAAGTAAAAGGATTTTCTTAATCATAATACAACATTTTTAGTCTTCAAATCTAGCTAAAAGCAATGTAATGAAATAATACCCAACCAATATTTAATCGACTCAATTAAAGGCTTAATACAGATGCAAATAGCCATTCATCTTGATAAAATAAATAGGTTGATAATTAGTTGTTTATTAAAGCCTCCAACTCAAAAAAACTTATATATTTGTTACTAGTTGTTTTTACAGCAAACCAAATAATCTTCGGATTGTTAACTACTTAAAACCTGTTAGCCTATTTTATGGCAAAAGTAACTATTGATAATCACGAGATAGATGTTCCGGATGGAACAACTATACTTCAAGCAGCACGAATGATTGGCGGAGAAATTGTGCCTCCTGCCATGTGTTATTACTCAAAACTAAAAACATCCGGAGGATATTGCAGAACGTGCATTGTAAAAGTTACGCAAGGCTCTACAAAAGATCCTCGTCCTATGCCCAAACCTGTTGCATCTTGCAGAACAACTGTGATGGACGGAATGGTAGTAGAAAACATTACTTCTCCAGATTTGTTGGAAGCAAGAGCCGGTGTTGTTGAATTTTTATTAATAAACCATCCGTTAGATTGCCCTATTTGCGACCAAGCCGGAGAATGCCACCTGCAAGACTTGGGGTACGAGCATGGTAAAATGCGCACTCGCTACGAATTTAAGAGAAGAACATTCCAACAAATTGATATTGGCAAATACATTAAATTACACATGACCCGTTGCATTCTTTGCTACCGCTGTGTAAAAGTGGCAGAGCAATTGTGCGATGGCAGAGTACATGGTGTAATGAACAGAGGCGATGTAGCTGAAATTAGCACCTACATTGAAAATGCAATAGAAAATGAATTCTCCGGAAACATGGTGGATGTGTGCCCTGTAGGCGCATTAACAGATAAAACATTCCGCTTTAAAAGTCGTGTATGGTTTACCAAACCTGTTGATGCACACAGAGAATGTAAAAAGTGTTCGGGAAAAGTGCGTTTGTGGTATAAAGGGGAAGAAGTGCTAAGAGTAACAGCACGCAAAGATGTGTATGGCGAAGTGGAAGAATTTATATGCAATGATTGCCGTTTCCACACTAAAAACACGAAAGACTGGACTATTGAAAAACCAAGTCATATAGACCGTCATTCGGTAATTTCACAAAATCATTACGAGAACTTAGCTCAACTAAAATTAGATGTAGCTAAGCAGCAAAAAAAATTACAAGAGAAAAAATAGATATTGTTTTATGGAAATGTCTTTCATTATATACAAACTTATTCTTGCTACCTGCGTGTTTGGAGCATCTTTATTTGTTGCCATGTATTCTACCTATGCAGAACGTAAAGTAGCAGCTTTTTTGCAAGATCGTATAGGTCCCAATAGAGCCGGTCCTTTTGGAATTTTACAACCGTTAGCCGATGGTGTTAAGATGTTTATGAAAGAAGAAATTATACCAAATGTTTCGAATAAGTTTTTGTTTTTGCTTGGTCCAAGTATAGCTATGTTAACTGCACTAATGACAGGAGCTGTAATTCCTTGGGGAACTTCGCTTACTATAAATGGCACAGATTATCCACTACAAGTAACCGATATTAATATTGGCATACTTTATTTATTCGGAGTAGTTTCTATTGGAGTATATGGAATTATGATTGGAGGATGGGCTTCTAACAACAAATATTCCTTGCTTGGTGCATTGCGTGCATCATCTCAAATGATAAGTTATGAACTTGCTATGGGCTTATCCATTATTGCATTAGTAATGATGACAGGCACTTTAAGCGTTCGTGAAATTGCGGCACAACAAACGGGTTGGCACTGGAATGTAATTTACCAACCTCTTGGTTTTCTAATTTTTCTAATCTGCGCTTTTGCTGAAACAAATAGAGCTCCGTTCGACTTAGCAGAATGTGAAAGTGAATTGGTTGGCGGATATCACACTGAATACAGCAGTATGAAGCTTGGATTTTATCTATTTGCCGAATACATAAACATGTTTATATCCTCCGCAATAATTGCTACATTCTATTTTGGCGGATACAACATGCCATTAATAGGGCGTTTTGTAACTAATCCCAATACGCTTGCTATGCTTGGCACAATGTTCTTATTCTTAAAAATATTTTTCTTTATTTTCTTTTACATGTGGATTAGATGGACAATCCCGAGATTTAGATACGACCAATTGATGCACTTAGGATGGAAAATTTTAATCCCATTAGCCATTGCAAATATTATTTTTACAGGATTTGGAATGTACTTTTTTAATTAATTAACGGCAAACTGTAGTTATGTTAACTCTTACAAATAGATCAAAAGTTGTTGTAAAAAAGCAAATGACCTTTTGGGAAAAGCTTTATATACCTGCAATTTTAGGTGGCTTAAGAATTACATTCAGTCATTTTTTTAAGAAAAAAGCCACTATAAGTTATCCGGAAGTACAACGAGAATTTGCTCCAGTTTATAGAGGGCAACATGTATTGAAGCGAGACGAAAATGGCGCTGAACGATGCACGTCTTGCGGACTATGCGCAGTAGCATGCCCGGCAGAAGCAATTACAATGACATCCGCGGAGCGTAAGCCAGGAGAAGAAAATTTATATAGAGAAGAAAAATATGCTGCTACCTATGAAATAAACATGTTGCGTTGCATATTTTGCGGATTGTGTGAAGAAGCTTGCCCAAAAGAAGCTATATTTTTAACAGATAGGATAGTTCCTTCTGCTGACTTAAGAAAAAATTTCGTGTATGGTAAAAACAAACTTGTTGAGCCAATAGAAAAAGAAAAGAGAATTAGTGTAGCAAGAAGACAAACAGAAGATGTTTCAGAATTTAAAAAGCAGCCAAATGTGGCACACAATAAATTATTTGAAGGCAAGAAATTAAAATAAGATTTTTAAAATCAAATTGATTTAAAATACGATGATTCATTTTAGATATTATATTTGTTCTGCTAACTAAGTTTTATGATTTCAACTTATATATTTTATTTTTTATCCTTTGTTGCAGTCTTTTCTGCGCTGCTTGTAATTACATCCAAAAACCCAATTTATAGTGTATTATATTTAGTTGTAACGTTTTTTAGCATTGCAGGGCACTATGTTTTATTAAATGCTCAGTTCCTTGCAGCGGTTCATGTTATTGTTTATGCCGGTGCTATTATGGTGCTATTTCTATTTGTTATTATGCTTCTAAATCTTAATGAAGAAACAGAAACTCACAAACCTGCTCTTGTAAAATTTGCCGGAGTTATTTCCGGAGGTCTGCTTTTATTGGTACTAGTAGCTGCACTAAAAAATTTCGAGATGGCTCCTATTCAAAATGCTCCTAATCCTAATATTGGATTAATAAAAAATATTGGTAAAGTTTTATTTGGCGAATTCATGGTTCCATTTGAAGTATCATCGATACTTTTTTTAGGCGCCATGGTTGGTGCCGTTATGTTAGGTAAAAAAGAAATAAAATAAAGTGATAGCAATTGATCATTATGTTACGCTAAGCGTACTACTTTTTTGTATTGGTGTTCTAGGTGTACTACTTAGAAGAAATGCCATAATAATATTTATGTCAATCGAATTGATGTTAAATGCGGTAAATCTTTTATTGGTATCTTTTTCGAGTTACTTATCAGATACCGCAGGCCAAGTATTTGTTGTATTCACTATGGTTGTTGCGGCAGCAGAGGTAGCAGTTGGATTAGCAATTTTAGTTACTGTTTATAGAAACAGTAAAACAACAGATGTAAATGTATTGAACAAACTAAAATGGTAGTCACTGGCTGCGCCAGAGTTTTAAATTAGGAATGCTAAATTATAAATAAAGAAATTCGAGATAAATTATGATGTCGCTTGTTTGTTTAGTGCCACTTATGCCGCTGCTAGGAGCTGCCCTATTAGGGTTGTTTGGGAAGAAGCTAACAAAAAACACAGCCGGAATAATTGGTTCCGGTGTTATTTTAGCTGCATTCATCATTTCTCTTATTTCATTTTTTAACTTAAAAGCTGCTAAACCGGAAATAATAAATCTATTTACCTGGATAAAAGCAGGCGATTTTAAAGCAGATTTTTCTTTTCAAATAGATGAGCTATCTAGCTTGTTTATGCTCATAATTACAGGTATTGGCTTTTTAATTCATGTGTATTCTACAGCCTATATGCACGAAGACGAAGGGCACAACAGGTATTTTGCTTACTTAAATCTCTTTGTCTTTTTCATGTTATTGTTGGTAATGGGCTCCAACTATTTGTTAATGTTTGTTGGTTGGGAAGGCGTTGGACTATGCTCCTACTTGTTAATTGGATTTTGGTTTAAAAATGATGCGTATAACAATGCTGCTAAAAAAGCATTTATCATGAATCGCATTGGGGACTTAGGTTTTATTCTTGGTATTATACTTTTGTTCATCACTTTCGGAAGCATCAATTATACAGACGTATTCCAATCTGCTAACAAATTTGCATCAGGCGAAACAGCTATTATTTGTATTACACTTTTATTGTTTGTTGGTGCCATGGGCAAGAGTGCTCAAATTCCTTTATATACGTGGCTACCGGATGCTATGGCAGGGCCAACACCTGTGTCTGCTTTGATACATGCGGCAACCATGGTTACTGCAGGTATTTATATGATAGCCCGATCAAACATATTATTTAGCATGGCACCGTTTACTATGGAAGTTATTGCTATTGTTGGTCTAGTAACCGCCCTATTTGCAGCAACAATTGGACTTGTTCAAAACGATATTAAAAAAGTTTTGGCATATTCTACTGTAAGTCAGTTAGGATATATGTTTTTAGGACTTGGCGTAGGCGCTTATACAGGCGCAGTATTTCATGTTACCACTCATGCGTTTTTCAAAGCATTGTTATTCCTTGGTGCTGGTAGCGTTATTCATGGCATGAGTGGAGACCAAGACATTAGAAACATGGGCGGACTGAAAAAGAAAATGCCGGTAACCTACATAACTTTTTTACTTGGAACCATTGCTATATCGGGTATTCCACCATTCTCCGGATTTTTCTCTAAAGACGAAATTTTAGCTAATGTTTATGCTCATAACAAATTTTATTGGCTACTTGCGGTAATCGGGGCAATGATGACAGCATTTTATATGTTCCGCTTATTATTCCTAACTTTTTTTGGTGAGTTCCGCGGAACAGATCACCAAGCGCATCATTTGCACGAAAGTCCAAAAGCTATGACAATTCCATTAATTATTCTTTCCGTGCTTTCTGTTATTGGCGGTTTCATGGGCATTCCGGAGGTACTGCATGGACATCACTTCTTAAAAGAGTATTTAGCGCCAATTTTCAGCGGATCACAAATTGTTGCAATGGCTAATCACTTAACACACGAAACAGAATATATGCTTATTGGAATTGCTATACTTACTGCAGCAGTATCTATTTATTATGCATACGATCTATTCGCGAAGAAAGCAACTATCCCAGCTGCTGAAAATGAAGAATTAAAACCTATCCACAAACTTGTTTACCACAAATATTGGGTTGATGAGCTTTACGAAAAAGTAATAACAAAACCTTACAATTGGATTTCAGACATTTCATATCGATTTGTAGAACTTCGGTTTATTGATGCTATTGTAAATGGAACCGGCACACTAGTTAATAGAACCGCAATTGCATTGAGATATATTCAAACCGGAAGCATTGGATTTTACATATTTGCTATGACCATTGGGATAGCGCTTATATTGTTACTTACATTGATATGATTACATTACTCATACTTCTTTTACCATTAGTTGCAGGCATCCTAATTTATTTAGGAAAAAAAGAAAACGCCTATAAACTTACACTTGCTTTTTCTTTGCTGGAATTACTTGTTGTTGCCATTGGCGTTTACGTTTTCAAGACACAAGGCGAATCTTCGTTAGCGATTAACTATCCTTGGATTAAGTCTATTGGCACGCATTTCAACATTGCAATAAATGGATTAAATGTTTTACTCGTTCTATTAACCGGATTATTATTACCAATCATCGTTTATAGCACTGCAAACAGAATTACAGAAAAAACAAATTTATTCTATGCCCTTGTTCTATTCATGCAATTTGCACTGCAAGGCGTTTTCATGGCTCGTGATGGTTTCTTGTTCTACATTTTTTGGGAGCTAGCTCTTTTACCAATTTGGTTTATTTGCTTGCTTTGGAGCGAAGAAAATAGAACAAAAACTACTTTTAAATTTTTTGTTTATACACTAACAGGAAGCTTGTTTATGCTTGCCTCACTAATTTACCTATATGTGCATACAAGCAATGGAAGCTTTGCTATTGAAGATTTATACACAGCAGGAAAATCATTATCGGTAAAAGAACAACGCTATATTTTCTGGGGAATGTTTATTGCCTTTGCTATTAAAATGCCGGTATTTCCTTTCCACACATGGCAACCTGATACATATACCAACGCCCCTACAGCAGGAACTATGTTACTTTCCGGCATTATGTTAAAAATGGGTACGTATGGATTAATTGTATGGTTGCTTCCATTAGCTCCTGCAGGAGTTGAAAAATATGCCTATTTAGCTATTACGCTAAGTATCATTGGTATAATTTACGGTTCGAGTCTAGCACTTGTACAAAAAGATTTTAAACGATTAATCGCTTACTCTTCCTTTGCGCACGTAGGGTTAATGAGTGCAGGAATCTTAACATGTAATTCGATGGGCGTACAAGGCAGCATTATTCAAATGTTTAGCCATGGTATAAATGTAGTAGGTCTATTTTTAGTTGTAGATATTTTCCAACGCAACACCGGAACACGCACCATTACAAGCTTGGGAGGGCTAAGAAACATAGATGGTTTATTTGCTTTTCTATTTCTAGTTATACTTTTAGGCAGTGTGGCACTTCCGCTTACCAGTGGATTCGTAGGAGAATTTTTACTACTCAATTCTATTTACCAATACAACTCCGTAATGGCTGTTTTTGCAGGACTTACGGTAATTCTAGGTGCTGTATATATGCTTAGAAGCTACCAAAGCATAATGCTTGGCGAGGTAAGAGGCGAAAGCATTAAATACCAAGGTATGACCAGCAATGAGAAAATTTCGCTTATAATCATTTCAATACTAATTATTGTTTTAGGAGTTTATCCGAATATACTTATGAGTTTATCGGAAGGTGCTGTAATGGATTTAGTTAATAGTGTAAAATAAATATGAAGACATTAGTAGCATTATCAGTTTTATCGGTACTGGCTTTATTTTCTGAAATATTTCGTTTCAAGAAATTTTTGTTTCCTATAGTTCTTGTAGGACTTGTAGCAGTTGCAGGCATTACGCTTACAGAATGGAATTTTGAAAATTTGTATTACAAGATGATACGAATGGATAAATATGCTGTAGGCTTCTCTGTTTTGCTGATGCTTATTACAGCATTATGGTTTGTATTTTCTAAAGATTATTTTACTCCGGAAAAAAGCATAACAGACTACTATGCATTGGTTTTATTTGCTTTGATTGGTGGTGTTATTCTAGTTTCCTATAATAACCTATCTATGCTGTTTTTGGGCATTGAAATTTTATCAATACCCGTTTATGTTTTAGCCGCAAGTAAGAAAGACGATATTTCCTCTAATGAATCCGGAATGAAATATTTTTTAATGGGAGCATTTGCCTCCGGATTTTTATTGTTTGGAATAGCATTTTTATATGGTGCTACCGGAACGTTTGATACTAGTGCTATTGGTGGATATGCTGCAGCTAATGTAAATGGATTATCCACTTTTTATGTAACTGGACTTTCGTTAGTATTAGTAGGATTGTTATTTAAAGTATCGGCTGTTCCACTTCATTTTTGGGCACCGGATGTTTACGATGGCGCACCAACACCTGTAACAGCTTTTATGGCAACTGTTGTAAAAACTGCTGCTATTGGGGCTTTCATGCGTATTTTTGCCACTTCATTTTCATACACACCAAACGAATGGACTACAATCTTAACTATTGTAGCAGCATTAACATTACTTGTAGGTAATATCACCGCTGTATTTCAAAGTAATATTAAACGCATGTTTGCGTATTCAAGTATATCACACGCAGGGTATATGCTATTGGCTATTATAGCAATGAATACTTCATCCGGAAAAAGTATTTTATACTATGCAGCATCCTACTCCATTGCTTCTTTAATTGGATTCAGTGTGCTATCTGTAGTGGCTGAGAAAAAAGGAGTTGGCCACATTGGTGCATTTAACGGGCTAAGCAGAACAAATCCTAAACTATCTGCTTTTATGACATTAGCTTTATTATCAATGGCAGGAATACCTCCACTAGCAGGCTTTTTCGCAAAGTATCAAATCTTTTTAGCAGCTTTTAAAAGTGGACATATTAGTATTGTACTTGTTGCAATCGTAGCTTCTTTAATTGGCGTATATTATTATTTCAGAATAATTATTGCTATGTACTCTAAACAAACAAGCGAAACCGAGCCTATTGAAGTTTCCGGCACTACAAAAGCCTTGTTATATATCTGCACTATTTTATTAATTGCAATGGGATTATTCCCGGATGCAATTGTAGGTAAATTCTAGAATTAAAACACCTTCATCACTACTCATCAGTGCCTTTTTCTTCGAAAATTATCTGATTTCAGTTTGGTGCTTTTTCACACCTATTAAGTATATCTGTTTTTGTGATACTCAAAAAAATTAGAAAAGAGGAAGAATTAAAGAGTAGTAAACCTTAACCGATACAAATAAAAAACATTCTCTAATACTCAATATCCAAAATAGTGGTTGGATTCTCCAAATGAAAGGTCGTAATCCCCAACGATTTTGCGCCTTCTATATGTTGTGGCGAATCGTCAATAAAAACAACATGTTTGGGGAGTAAATTATTTTCCAACAATACATGCTCAAAAATTTCTGCATCAGGCTTACGCTTTCCAATTTGGTACGATAAATATACTTTATTGAAATAGTCGGTTAAATCAGGCATTGCAAACTTACCTTTCAAAAAAAGATGAAACTCATTTATATGAATTTCATTTGTATTGCTCAATAAAAAAATGGAATACTTGTCTCTAAGCTTTTTCAACAAATGCAATCGCTCCTCCGGAAGATCTAATAACATTGCATTCCAAGCCTCCACAATTTGTTCGTTAGATACACTTTCAGGCAAAAAAGATTTTATACGCTCTAAAAATTCAAATGAGCTGATGAATCCTTTTTCGTATTCATCGAAAAAATCTTTTTGAACTTGCTTCGAGAAAAAATAATTAAAATCATGCAGTCCCAATCCTTTAAAGGCCTCAACCGTTTTTTGATAATCAATATTTAAAATAACACCACCTAAATCAAAAATGATAGCTTGGGTATTTGCAGGAATTTGAAATTTCATCTTGAAAAATTTTGGATTGGTGCAACTTGCGCCAGAAAAAAATATCCCTCTTATTGATCTTGAGCAAGAATATATTTTACGTACATGGTATAAATACCTGGTTGTGCGTATTCGGTTGGGTTATCAATAAAATTAGTAGCGGCATCTGCATTGGTTACATATGCAGCAGCTGAGTTTACAGTTGTTGCATCATCATGCGCAGGAAATACCACAGGAAGCCCCGGAATAATTCTATAATCAATAGAGTAATAATAACTACTGCTCGTAGTAGCTTGTAAAATATAGCTTCCGCCTGCTACTTGACAATTACCACCCGTTCCGGTTCCACCTGCTATATACTTTTCAGATGCGCCCATTGCAGCAGCAGAAGTTGGAGAAGTATAAGGAGCACCGGGACTTGGAGCATAAACCGTATTGTTGCTGGATATTGTATTAATGCCTGTACGCATTTGAAATGGTCTGCTGTAATCACTAGATTGTGCTACTGTAGATAAACAACCTAAAGCAATGGATGGATTTTCCGGGGTTTGATGAAGTTCCAATGCTGTAATTGGAACGGTATTAAACGCATCGGTAGCTACTTGATATTGCGCTGGATTATCCCACAAAAAATTACCTACCGAACCATTGGAAAGACCTGCTGCCCATAAATCCCATGAAACGGTAGCGCTTACTTTAAGCACGGTAACACCATATTTAGTGATGCCTGCATAATAATCTTGTATTTGCCCAAAGGTAAAATCCAATTGTTCCGGTCCCTCCATTTTAAGCTGTAAGAACGGTTGTACATCAATAGTAACAACAACTTCGTGAGCAGAATTAAGTTGGGCAGAACTCTGTAATGAAATTACAACTAAAATTATACTTACTAAAAAAGTTAGTACACGCATTTGAAACTTGCCGAATTAGCTTTAAATATACAATTTTATTCATTACTGAACATAATCAAATAATAAAAGGTTACAGTTTGCTAAAATAAACTTTGTGATTATATTTAGGTAAATCATAGATTCATCTGTAATGAGAAAAATCAAACACATTTGGAGTATTCCAATGTTGTTATTTTGTTTAGCGTGCAACAACAATACTAACGACACCCCCGTTCAAACCATTGATACAACTGCACTTGCACAAAAAAAACTGGAAATGTCCAGTGAAGCCATCAATGAAGTTATTAAGTCAATTCCTTCTCCATTAGAACTTACCTCACTTATTAAAGAAAGTGGAGCAGAATTTAATAAAGGAATGCTAAACAGTACAGAAAGCAAAGGTGGCTACACGCAAACGTTTAGTAAGGCTGTAAATTTGGGTATTTATGGAGCCGATTTAGGATACATAAATATTTACGAAAAATCTACTGCGGCTATCGATTATTTAGGTGCTGTAAGAGGGTTGGCAGATGATTTGTACTTAGGACAATTTTTCGATTTTGAAACACTAAAAAGACTAGCATCCAATAGCAGCAAACTCGATTCGCTTATTTTTATTTCGACCATGAGTTTTGAAAAAATGAATAATTATTTAGCAAAACAAAAGCGTGATAACATAAGTGTTTTGATGCTTATTGGAGGTTGGATTGAATCCTTGCATTTAGCAGCTACAGTTGCAAAAGAAACCAAAAGCCCTAAATTGATGGAGCGTGTAGGAGAACAAAAAATTTCGCTCGACCAAATTATGATTCTACTTAAGCTTTTTAAAGACGACAAAGCGTTTGTAGGATTAAATGATGAAGTAGAAAAATTAAAAAACTTATTTGATCAGGTAAAAATAACCTATGAATACAAAGAGCCCGTTACAAAAGAGGTGGATGGCATGTTGGTTGTAGAAGAAAATTCCGGAAGCACCAGTACTGTTGAAATATCTCAACCATTGTTCGAGCAAATTGCTGCTCAAATTTCAAAAATTAGAACCACCCTTACTAAAGTTAATTAACGTATGCGTAAAGTTTTACTTACCACGATAACAGCTATTTGTTTTTTACTTGTTTCTCCAACTGCCTATGGTCAGTGTGATAGCGAAGATTTTTTAGATAAATGCTCCTCTCAATTGAATGATTATAAATTTGTAAAATCGTTCGAATCGAGCGAGAAAAAAGAATTTTCGTATGTATTTAGTAAAGATCACGACTATGTGCTTACCGTTTGCGATCAAGGCAAAGCTGGGAAAATGATTGTAAATCTATACGATAGAAATCACAAACTGGTTATAAGCAGCTACGCAAAATCGTCAAAGAAACATTACCCTACCATAGGCTACAAATGCACCGCTACAGGCGTTTATTACATCGAAACTGTATTTGACAATAGTTCCGGCTGTGGAGTAAGTATCTTAGGGTTTAAAAAATAGCTTCTCCACCACTTTTATTACACTAATTATCAGTGCGTTAAATTAATTTTAGCTGTACAGAGGGGTATAATTCAAAAAAAGTGCGATATTTGCAGACTTTAATTTAAAAAACAACTAAATAAAATGGCTACAAGAATTAGGTTACAAAGACATGGTAAAAAGCATCAAGCTTTTTTTCACCTTGTTGTTGCTGACGGTCGTGCACCGAGAGATGGAAAGTACATTGAAAAATTAGGGACTTATAATCCTAAAACTAATCCGGCTACTATCGATTTAAATTTCGACAGAGCTTTGTATTGGCTTCAAACAGGCGCTCAACCATCTGATACAGCAAAAGCAGTATTAATGTATAAAGGTGTAATTTATAAAAATCATCTTTTAAAGGGCGTTACAAAAAAGGCTCTTACATTAGAACAAGCAGAAGCTAAATTTGCAAAATGGATGAACGACAAAACTGCAAAAATAGAAGGTAAAAAAACTACCTTGGTTGAAGCGAAAAAAGACTCCTACAAAAAACGTATGGAAGCTGAAAAAGAAGTAAAAGCTAAAAAAGCAGAAAAAATTGCTGCAAAAAACACACCTCCGGTTGTTGAAGCAGCAGCACCTGAAGCTACAGAGGGAGCACAGGCAGCAGAATAATTATATTTAACAGTAATTGAAAAACATCCCGCTTAGGCGGGATGTTTGTTTTATGGACAATCTAGATTTAAAAAATTACGTATGTGTAGGTACTGTTTCCAAGCCATTTGGACACAAAGGAGAAGTTTCGCTTAAAATAAAAGTAACTCTTAAAAAGAAACTTACTAATCATGATTTTGTGTTCTTTAAAATCAATGCAAGCTTGGTTCCGTTTTACATAGAAAATTGTATCGTAAAAGGAGAAACGTACGGACTAAAACTAGAAACCATCAACTCCATTTCTGATGCCGAAAAGTATAATAACAGGGAGATTTTTTTGCCCAGATCAACCACCAAATCACTATCAAATAAAAAAGAGTACGGCAACTTAATTGGATTTGAATTGTACGATGCAAAGGCAGGTAAAATTGGTGTAGTAGAAGGTGTACTAGACACAAAGGCGCAACCATTACTGCAAATTACCTATCAAAATAGAGAAGTATTGATTCCACTGGCAGAGGACTTAATTCAAGACATTGATACAGAGAATAAAATTATCACTCTACACATCCCATCAGGTCTACTCGACTTATAATTGTCGACAATAAACAACATTTAGTCTATATTTTTTTACAATTCGTCTTGATTTTAAATCTATTCTTGCGTATATTTATCTCAATATCCGTTAGTGTATGTCAAACAGTGCGTTTGCGTTTAAGCAGTTTGTTGTAAAACAAGATAAGTGTGCCATGAAAGTGAGCACAGATGCCGTGTTGCTTGGATCATGGGCAAATGCGCAACATGCAAAACACATTTTAGATATTGGTACCGGCACCGGAGTAATAGCAATGATGCTTGCACAAAAAACAAATGCTAGTATTGATGCCATTGATATAGATGAAGGCGCCTATTTACAAGCAAAAGAAAATGTTGTAAATAGCAAATGGAACGAACGCATTAAGGTGTATCACGCGTCATTTCAAGAGTTTGCTCAAAAAGAAACAAAAAAATACGACTTAATTGTTTCTAATCCTCCTTACTTTATTGGCTCGTCAAAGGCAGGTTATTTTGAACGTACATTAGCGCGCCATGCAGATGTGCTTCCCTACTCCGACTTGCTGGACGGGGCCGTTAAATTACTTGACAAAAAAGGAATATTTAAAGTAATTCTACCCTGCAAAGAAGGCGAAATATTTAGAGACATGGCTGAATCGAAACGCTTGTTGCTTACAAAGCTAACACGTGTGCGAACAAAACAAGAAAAAACAACCGAAAAAAGATTGCTGATGCAATTTGCTTTTGAACGAACTTCTTTTTCCGAAAACACGCTCGTAATAGGGCACAACCAAGACTCCGGATATACCTTAGAGTACAAGCAACTTACAAAAGATTACTATTTAGCCTTTTGATAATTGAGCATAATGCTTATAAAACAACGGAATAGTTTCAATTCCTTTCAAAAAATTAAATACTCCGTAATGCTCATTTGGCGAGTGTATGGCGTCACTATCTAAGCCAAAGCCCATCAATATAGAATCTAACCCAAGTTCTGATTTAAATAAGGCTACAATTGGCACACTACCACCGCTACGCGTTGGAATAGGTTTTTTACCAAATGTATCTTGCATTGCCATACTAGCAGCCTTGTATGCAGTTGATGTAATAGAGGTTACAACTGGTTCGCCACCATGATGAAAATTTACTTTTACTTTAACTGATGAAGGTGCAATTTTCTCAAAATGCGTTTTAAACAACTCGGCTATTGTTTCCGAATTTTGATTCGGCACTAAACGCATAGAAATTTTTGCATATGCTTTAGAAGCAATTACTGTTTTAGCTCCTTCTCCGGTATATCCGCCCCAAATACCATTTACATCAAGTGTAGGGCGAATGGAGGTTCTTTCGTTTGTGCTATACTCTTTCTCGCCTAATATATCTGCTATATCTAAATGTTTCTTATACTCATCCAAACTAAAAGGAGCTTTCGCCATTTCGCTTCTTTCTTCCATACTTAAATCAACCACATCGGCATAAAAACCGGGAATAGTAATATGTTGATTTTCGTCTTTCAATTGGGCAATCATATCGCACAATACGTTGATAGGATTAGCAACTGCTCCACCATATAAGCCGGAATGCAAATCTCTATTAGGACCTGTAACTTCTACCTCTACGTAGCTTAAGCCCCGTAGCCCAACAGTTATAGATGGTACATCGTTGGCAATAATTCCGGTATCTGAAATTAAAATTATATCGGCCTTTAATTTTTCTTTGTGTGCTTTTATAAAATCGCCAAGATTAACAGAGCCCACTTCTTCTTCGCCTTCAATCATAAACTTAACATTACATGGCAAATTAGTGTTCTGCATCATGTATTCAAACGCTTTGATGTGCATATACACTTGTCCTTTGTCATCGCAGGCTCCTCGAGCATAAATTTTTTCATTTTTAATTACCGGCTCAAACGGTGGCGAGGTCCATAAATCAAGCGGATCGGCAGGTTGCACATCGTAATGTCCATACACTAAAACAGTGGGTAATTTAGGATCTATTATTTTCTCGCCATATACAATTGGGTGACCGGGAGTTTCAAAAACATCTACCTGTGTGGCGCCAGCCTCTATCAACTTAGCTTTGATAAACTGTGCCGCTTTTGCAACATCTCCTTTGTACTTGGAATCTGCACTAACAGATGGAATTCTTAATAAGTCGAATAATTCACTAAGAAATCTGTCTTTGTTTGTATCAATGTATTTTTTTATGTCTTCGGCTTGCATATAATTATTAGGTTTTTGGTAAATTTTGATAGAGCCTGTTCAATTTTTCATAAAAAATTAACATAGCCATTTCACACGTTCTTCCCGATACATCGGAACTCGAATTGACCATTTTGCGCGATGATATATCGAGCGGAGTCGAGATATGTGTGTTGATATTGTTCACAAATATGAAATTTAAACAGACTCTTAAATGTATTTAAAATAACAAACTATTGCAAAAGAGTTTATTTTTTTGAAAATCAAGTAATTACACTTTTAATTAATAAAATTTGGAGATGCAAATTTTATATTTACTCCACAATGGCTTACCTTTGCACCGAATTTAATATTAACCTAAAAATTTAACTCATGAGAAAGTACTACCATTTTTTGGTTGCAGGTATTTTGCAACTATCTTTTTTTAGCGCATTTGCACAACCTGCAAATGACGAATGTTCATCAGCAATAGCTTTAACTGTAAATTCAGGAACGGTGTGTACATCTACTACTGCAGGAACTATTGCAGGTGCTACGGCATCTTCGCAAGCTAATAGTTGTTTTGGAACAGATGATGACGATGTTTGGTTTTCTTTTGTAGCAACAGCAACCGCACATAAAATAGAATTACTTAATGTAACTGGTTCTACTACAGATTTGTATCACGTAGTATATGGCGGAACATGTGGTGCTCTTGGCTCTTCATTAGTTTGTAGCGACCCAAACAACAGTGTTGTTAGTGGTTTAACAATCGGAAACACTTACTACATTAGAGTTTACTCTTGGACCAGCACAACTGGACAAACAACATCTTTTAATGTGTGTGTGTCCAATTTACCTCCACCACCTGCCAATGACGAGTGTTCTACAGCAACGGCATTAACGGTTAACACAGGTTCATGTGTTATTACTACAGCGGGAA
>JAFLBG010000049.1 GCA_017303975.1 Bacteroidota bacterium | reverse complement strand
TTTCCTGTTCTACAACAAATATTTTTTCAATGCTATCAACGCGCTGTTTTTGGAGCAACTCAGCGTTCTGAGATGCACTACCAACCTCTGTGCTATTGGTTGACTTTTCAACAACAATTGCTTTAGATGCTGTATCAACCGCATTGCTAGGAGTTACTGCAACAGAAGGAGAAACTGAAGCAGAGTTAGTTACAACCAACGAAGGGGTTTGTATTGTTTGAGCAGCTAAATTTACTTGGCTCTTAGAAGTGTCTATTACGGCTACATTAGTAGTTACGACCGTAGGTTCGTTATTTTTTACAGCTAAGGTAGTTGATGTTTCTATAGCTGCAACAGTAGGTGTAGTTACTACAGAAGTATTTGTTTTATTTTCAACAGGAAGACTGCTAACAAGTTCAGCTTCTTTGCTAAGTGCCAACGCTTCGTCTTTTAATTTTTTAATTTTGGCATCACTTTCGGTTAGCTCTTGTTTTTTTTGGTCTTTATCAATTTCTAAATCTGTAATTTGATCGTTAATGGCTTGCTTTAATTGGTCATCTTTTGTTTTTTTGGCATCGGTTTTTAGATTTTCTATTTCCTTATCCATATCAACCAATTCTTTTTGAATTGTCTCTTTACGTTTAATTGCGGCATCTACTTCTTTTTGCTTATTCTCTGCATCCAACTTTATACTTGCAACTCCATCGTTTTCTGAGGTGTTTTCAGATTTGGCAAGTTCTTCATTTTTTTGTTTTTGTGCATCTAACTTAGCCTGTGCTGCATTAGCATTTCCTCCACCTTTTATCGATTGCTCTAGCTCTTTTGCATACTCTAAAGACAAATCAGCTTCTGCTTGTTTGTTAGTTGCAGCTCCTCTTGCCTTTTTTGCAATATTATTAGCAACAACTGCTTCTTTACTTAGTTTATCTAATTCTACAGTTAACTCATTTATCTTTTGATTTAAAGTTAATGCCTTGGCTTCATCTTGATTACTGCTTAATTCATTCTTTGCATTATCCAACTCTCTTTGCTTTAAACTAACAAGCTCATTTTTTTGAGAGGCAAATGTTGTTGCATTGTCAGCTTCTTGCTTTAGTGTTTTTGCTTCTTCCAAAGCTTCTTTGGCATCTTCGTAGGCTATTTTAACAATGTCTTTATTTGAGATGGTTGGCTTTGTAGTTGCAGGAACTGAATCAACAACACTTGCAGTAGATTTAGCCAGTGTATCAACACTAGCTTGAACTACTGGTGCAGTTGTTTGAACAGAACTATAAACAGCTTCATTTGTATTTACATCCATTTTTGCTTTATCCTTAATAAAATTTAAGGCAAGCATATAATTAGACTCGGAAGGAGCTTGATCAAATTTATTTTTTACTTGTATTTTATCTGCGGTTGCATCAAATGCAATTTCTTGTTGCAATGGTTTAAATTCTTTCAAATTAGGCATTACCATTAGTTCGGAATAAGACTTGCCTTCTCCCATATCTACACTTACCAATAACTTACCTCCATTCGGAACCTGAAGTGTATAAGAACCATCAGGAGCAACTGTATATACACCAACCAACTCTCCATTATCTACATTTTTTACCGTAACTTTTGCATTGCTAACAGCCTTTCCATCTTTACTTATGGTACCATTTACAATTAAAGCATCTATTGGCTTAGCTTCTAATCCAATTTTATACACTGTAATTTTTCCATTAGAACTTGAACGAGCAGATGAGAAAAAAGCAGTTTTTTCTTCAGCATCGGTTACGTACAATACATCATCATCTGGTGTATTTATAGGAAAATCGACATTTACAGGAGGTTCCCACGTATTGGTAGAAGTATTAAACGTTGATTTGAACACATCATACCCACCCATACTATTATGCCCCTTAGAACAGAAGTACAAAACTTGTCCATTGGGATGAAGAAATGGAAAATCTTCATCAAACTTTGTATTGATAGATGGTCCAATATTTATTGGTTGACTCCACTCCCCATTCGGCTGTTTTCTTACCAAGAAAATATCTCGCCCATTTTTCCCATCGGCACCATAGCTTGAAAAAACAATTTGGTTGTTTTTGGGGGCCAAATACATTATTGAGTTATCCTTTTTCTTCTTATCCAATTCCGTTTGGAATTCCTCTAGTTTAACCAACAACTTTCCACCAATATCTGTTAAATCATACGACCGAAAATATTCAGATTGATTCAACTCCTTTTTATCTAAAATATATAAGTCGGACAGATTGCTAAGTAATTGCTTCCCGTTTTTACACATTTCTATTTGCCTATCAACCTGCAGTTTTTCCAATTTTGCTTTAGAAGCAACTGATTTATAAGTTGTGTACTCCTTAATAGCTTCATCAAAACGATAGTTTATGTGATATGCTTTGCCCAAATAAAAAGTCGCCTCTTTATCTACGCCTTGTTTTTGGGAGGCATATTGAAGATAGGTTAAAGCCGTTTCTTTATTGTCTCCGGCCATAAGCATACAGACACCAAATTTGTAATTATAAATTGGGTCTTTCGGATAGTTACTTAATAGTTGAGAGTATAAATTAAATGCTCCGGCAAAATCATCTTCTTCGAATAATTTGGAGGCTTCTTTTTTTAAATCATCTTCGGAGGAGAAATTGTTTTGAGAAAAACAGCTACTGGAAAGCGCGAAAAGAACACCTACACAAATAACTATTCTAAAACAATTTTTCATTATTTACCAACGTAGCTTATACAACAACAAACAAAAACAAGTTTCCATTCCATATAGCTTTACGAATTCAAGCTAGGATTAGGATTTACTTTCATCGATTTTTTTTTAAACGAAATTCGGGATTCTTTGCCTCTAAGCAAACGTTCGATATTGTTTTGATGGGTTACTAAAACTAATATGGCAATGATAAACGAAAAAACTAATAATGAACGAGTATCCGATTTAAAAACCAGTACTATAACCACAGGAAACATAACTGCAGCAACCATTGAACCAAGAGAAACATAACGAGTTGTTAAAAAAACAAATAAAAATATTCCAATAGAAAGCAAAGCTGCGGAAGGATGAACAGAAATTATAACCCCAAGTATAGTTGCAATTCCTTTGCCACCTCTAAATGCTGCAAATATTGGGAATAAATGCCCTAATAAAGCAGCAGTTCCTAAAACTAACTGTAAATTAATAAACTGATTAGTACCTGGCTGGTAATTAGCAAAATAAGCTAAACTTGCAGCTAAAAAACCTTTTAAGATATCAATCACCAAAACAGGAATACCGGCCCTTTTGCCTAATACCCTAAATGTATTTGTTGCACCTGCATTTCCACTTCCGTGTTCTCTAACATCAATTCCATAAAAACGCTTTCCAACCCATACTGCTGTTGGTATAGAGCCCAGTAAATAGGCAACTATTAAAATAGTTATATTTATTAATGACGACATATCAAATTCTATACAATTTTATACTCCTAAAAATAGTAAAGAATTGTGAATTAACTACTTATTTAATTCACAAAGTACTAACAATCAATTAGCCCCAAAAATGATTTTATAATGCTGTACATTGTGAGTAAACATCCTTACTTTTGTAAAAAAAACATTTATGGCACTAGAAGAAAAAATCAATGCTGATATAAAAGCAGCAATGATAGCTAAAGATTCTCAAAAACTAGAAGCTTTACGCGCAGTAAAATCAGTGATCCTATTACTAAAAACATCCCATGAAGGTTTAACTGAGGAAACTGAAACAAAGGCGTTGCAAAAAGAAGTAAAGAAACGCAAAGAGACTGCTGAATTATATTTATCTCAAAGCAGAAAAGATTTGGCAGAAACGGAACTTTACCAAGCAGGAGTAATTGAGGCTTATTTACCCAAGCAAATGAGCGAAGATGAACTTCGCAAAGAAGTTACCGCTATTATTGCAGCAGTGGGAGCAACATCGGCAGCAGATATGGGAAAAGTAATGGGAGTTGCTTCTAAACAATTAGCCGGAAAAGCTGATGGAAAAGCAATTTCAACCATTGTAAAAGAACTTTTGAAATAATACACTAAATACAAAATGAAAAATTCTATTTTATTACTTATTTCCTTTTTAAGTGTTGTATTTGCCGTTGGTCAGACAAATAACCTAACTGTTTTTTCCGAAAATGGAGAACGATTCTATGTGTCTATAAACGGTATTAATCAGAATCTGTTAGCCGAAGGCACCCTAAAAATAACTGGACTAACACAACCCACCTACAATGTTAAAATAGTATTTGAGAATAGAAACATTTCTTCGATAGAAGCACCTGTTTATTTTGAGTGGGGAGGCAATCGAATTTTAAATAATGATTTTGTGTACTCAATTCGAAAAACAAATATGGGTACATACCAAATGCAATATATTTATAATGCTCCAACACCGGTTAGTCAGCCACTGATTATAGTTGAACAACAACAAACCACCACTACAACCATAACTCAATCTACCATCAGCACAAGCGACCCAATAATGATGGGAGTGAATATAAACGGTATGGGAGCTGATGTAAGCATTAACACAGGTGCAACTCAAAGTGTTACTACAACACAAACTACCATAGCACAAACAGATGCAGGTTCTAATCAAACTGCGATGTCGCCTTCTCCTACTAATGCATCTTGCCCGAATGCAATGAATTCTAACGATTTTGCGGCTGCAAAAAAATCTATATCGAGTAAATCGTTTGAGGATTCTAAGCTTACTGTAGCCAAACAATTAACATCCAGAAACTGTTTATCAAGCCTGCAAGTAAAAGAAATTGTAGAGCTATTTTCCTACGAAAATACAAAGCTGCAATATGCTAAATTTGCATACAGATACACTGTTGATAGAGGCAAATATTTTTTGGTAAACGATGCTTTTCAATACGAGTCGAGTATAACAGATTTAAATAATTTTTTAGGTACACTTAGATAATCTATTTACTAAAAAATTGCTACCCCCAATCTGGCATTAGGGATAAAACTATTTGAATAATTTGCAGGCAATAGCTTTTTAGAACCCACACTTATATTGTAGTTTGCGCCAACAGACATGTATAACGCTACTTTATCCGAAATACTTTTTGTCGATTTAATACCTAATTCAATAACAGAGGCACTTATTTCTTCCTTTCCTGGCAGGTTGTAGTAATCATACCCAAGCGGATTGCAATAAATACCTAACCTAAACTGCTGTTTATTAATAAAATTATAGGTAACTCCGGAAGGAATAACCAATGATAAAATATAGGTTATCACTTTTATTTTTAGTTTAACACTATCAAGTGGTGCTACTAATTTTAAAATACCTAAGGCCGTTAAACTACTATGCACATATAAGCCTCCTTTATTCACCAGCCCAATGTTATAGTTGTAATTCAAAAAAACTGGTATATTTTCGAAAGGTTGCGCATCAAACAAAAAACCGACTGAATACGTTTGTCTTGTTTTGAAATTATTATTAAAATCAGTTGTAAAACCCCAATAAACTGTACCGGAAAATGCAGAAAACGAACCCAATAAAAAAAAAGACATTACAACTATTCTAACCATTTGATTCAATTCTAAGGTAGGTTTAATAGATTATTGAACGAGAGTTTTACTTACAATACTTTACAATGTTCTCTTGCGAATTCTTGAATCCTTTAGCAGCAGCTATTTTCCAATCATTGCAACCTTCTTCTTTTTGATTATTCATATACTTAGCTCCTCCTCTATTATTATAAGCTTCAATCATATTGGCATCGTATTTAATTGCTAAATCAAAATCCTGTATTGCTCCCGCTAAATCACTTGTATTAATTTTGAGCGTACCTCGACTAAAATAAGCCTTTGCATAAGACGGATTAACTTCAACCGCTTTAGAATAATCTGCAAGTGCACCGCTTAAATCCTTTATCTTTTCTTTGTCCAGTGCGCGATTGTAATATACTTGATAATAGGTAGGGTTATACTCTAACGATTTATCATAATCTAAAATTGCGGAAGCATAATCCTCTAATTTATCTTTAGCTACCCCTCTAGATGCATAAATAAAATCTTTATACAAATAATTTCCTTCATTTTGCTCAATTGCGTTGGTAGTAACTGTTAAGCTATCTTGCCAAACTTTTACTTGCTTTGTGGTTAGCCACATACAAGCAATGGCAAATAAAACCAAGCTATATAAGTATAATTTAGGAATGATTGGCTTATTCTTCTTAAACAACTCCTCCAAACGAACATACACAATACCTATTAAAAAAGAAATTCCAATGTGCGGCAAGTAGCTGTACCTATCGGCTGTAATGGCTCTGCCTACCGGAATTAGTTGAAGCACCAACATTAGCCCAACCAAATAAAAACCAAAAGAAAACAATAAAACACTTCTACTAGTTTTAAACCAATAGGAAAGCAGAGCGAACAACATTAACACAACAGGAGAGGCATAAAAGAACCAAGGCAGCCACCCATCAATCTTCTGCGGGTAGAGATAAATTACAGACAAATCTGTTGGAATAAAATACTTGAATAAATAAAAACCTAAATTATAATTGGTAATGAAAAATCTATCCAACAGGGAAAATTCAGGAGCTACACGAATGGCACCCGACAAGCCTTGTGAGTGAATAGCAACTATCCCAAAAACTAAAGACAACACAAAAAATGGCCACTTGTCAACAATTGCTTTAGCATTTATCTTTTTATCAATAAAATAATCTACCACCAAAAGCATAACAGATAAAGAAACAGCAGCCGACTTTGATAATAGCGAACACAGAAATAACAACAAACAATATGCTAGGTACTTTTTCTTTTCTCTCAACTTATACAATACATAATTGACAATTGACCACAAATAAAAAAACACATACAATACATCTTTCCGCTCAGATATCCATGCAACAGACTCTACTCGCATAGGATGAACAGCAAACAACAAAGCAGTTATGGCAGAAACTTTCCAATTATTTACCAATAAAAAAAACAATCTATAAACTAGAAATACATTTAAAAGATGAATAATTAAATTCCACAAATGGAAACTAGCCGCATTTAACCCTCCAAACTTGTACTGAATTGCATACGATAGCGTTGTTAGTGGATGGTAATTATCTACTTCGTACTCCGAAAAAATGCCTTTAATAGAAAAATCGAATACGTTTGGACTATTGAGTATGTATAAATTGTCGTCCCAGTTATAAAGCCAATCTCCTTTTATGGATGATGAAAAAACAATGGCAGTAAACAGTAGAATTAATGCTAAAGCTATCCAATTAAAATTTTGTTTAGGAGAATTTGTGGATATTTTTTTATGTTTACTTGACATTAAGGTACTATAAATTGCAATGTTGATAAAGTAAATAATAATATTGCAAATTTCTTACAAAATAGCTTGTATACACATAAAGATTTTACAAAATCGTATATTTTACTATATTTATAAGTATAAGAAAAACAAGAAACAATGGAAGTAAAACGCTTATTCGACATTTTAGAGTTTAACAAACAATCTTACAATGTAGACGATGCTCTTGCAGCAAAGGAAAATGGTAAATGGATAAAGTATTCTACCGAAGATGTATATAACAACTGTACATTTTTGGCTTATGGATTGATGTCTATTGGCGTTCAAAAAAACGACAACATTGCGCTAATTGCCAACAACAGACCCGAATGGGTTTTTGCTGATTATGCTATGCAGATGAGCGGTGGTATAAGCGTTCCAATATACCCTACTATCAGCGATAACGACCTTAAGTTTATTTTTAACGATGCACAAATTAAATTTGCTTTTGTTTCTAGCAAAGAGTTGTATGATAAAGTTAGTGCCATCAAAAGTGAAGTACCCAGCTTAAAAGAAATTATAACATTCAACAAAGTTGATGGAGCAAAAAACTGGAAAGACATTTTAGAGTTAGGAAAAAAAGAGCAAAATACTGCCAAAATGAATGAAATGAAGGCAAGTATTAAAGAAAGCGACTTAGCTACTATCCTTTACACATCTGGAACAACAGGCAACCCAAAAGGAGTTATGTTATCGCATAAAAATTTAGTTAGCCAGGTAAAATCTGTTAAAAAATGTATGCCAATAGTTCCAGGCGATAAGGCATTGAGCTTCTTACCTCTAAACCACGTTTACGAACGAATGTTGGAGTATAATTACCAATCATTAGGTATCTCTATTTATTTTGCAGAAAGCTTAGAAACTATTGCAGATAACCTTAAAGAAGTTAAACCACATGTATTTACTACTGTTCCTCGTTTATTAGAAAAGGTATACGATAAAATTGTAGCCAAAGGAGAAGATTTAACCGGAATAAAGAGAACGCTATTCTTTTGGGCACTTAATCTTGGATTGAAATACGAACTAGACGGAAAGAATGGCGCATGGTATGAATTTCAACTTAAAATTGCCCGTAAACTAATTTTTAGCAAATGGCAAGAAGCCTTAGGCGGGAATATAAAAACAATAGTATCTGGGGGAGCAGCACTGCAAGAGCGTTTAGCCAGAGTTTTTTGGGGTGCAGGAATTCCGGTATTGGAAGGATATGGACTTACAGAAACATCTCCGGTAATTGCTGTAAATTATCTAGATAAAGGCTGTACAAAATTTGGCACTGTAGGAACCGTAATTGATGGATGCGAAGTAAAAATTGCTGAAGATGGAGAAATACTAGTAAAAGGCCCAAACATTATGATGGGCTACTACAAACGTCCGGAAGCAACAGCTGAAGTAATTGTAAATGGTTGGTTTCATACAGGAGATATCGGAATATTTGTAGAAGGAAAATATTTAAAAATAACCGACAGAAAAAAAGAAATTTTTAAAACATCCGGAGGAAAATACATTGCTCCTCAAATGATTGAAAACAAGCTAAAAGAATCTCCTTACATTGAACAAGCAATGGTTGTTGGCGAGAACGAAAAATTTGCATCTGCATTAATCGTTCCTTCTTTTATAAATTTAAAAGATTACTTTTCTAAAAAAGGAAAATCATTTTCCTCTAACGAAGAGTTGATAAAAGACTCCGAGGTAAACGAACTAATAAAATCGCACATAAATCAAATGAATCAAACGCTTGCACAATACGAAAGTATTAAAAAGTTTGAGCTGCTTCCACGTGAATGGAGCATTGATAATGGCGAAATGACACCTAAACTAAGCTTAAAGCGTAAAATAATAACCGCGGCCAATAAAAGCCTAATTGAGGGAATGTATAAATAATTTAATTTTTCCAGCGACCGGTTGCTTTTATGTACCGAATTTTTTTAGATATTCTGGCTGGAACGTAAAGTAATAGTTTGTACAATTTAAATTTTAAGTTATCTGGTGATTCAAAACCATAAAACTCATGCTCTATGGGCTTAGTATTCATTATTGATTCAAACTCAGTATCAGTTAATCCCAATTTCTTGGTAACATACACTCTATCTTGCTCTTGTAATTCTTTAGGATAAGGTTCGTTAGCTAAATCAGCTAGAGCTTCTTGCTTTGTTGCTTGTCCGGACCAAATTAAGGATGACCAATGAGTTTTACGTTTATCAATATTAAATTTTTTAGGTAAAATATAATCTTGGTAAAAACGAGTAAAAATTGATTCGTGGTGCTTTCCGCCATAATCTCGCCAATCTAGCTCTTTTGCAATTAGGTCTTTAATTTCCTTTTTAATATAGGGTTTAAAATTAAGTAGTGTTACGGTTTCAATACCAAGAATTTCTTCGTACCAATAACGCTGAGAAATGCCAAAGGTTGGAAACTTTTTGAGTTCTACTTTTCCAAATTTTTTATGAATATTTTCAAGATTAACGTGGTCAAATTTTTTATCGTAATTCCAGCCTTTAGGCATTCCAAATTCTGTAACGTAGTTGTATCCACTTAGAATGTATTTGATGTTTTCTTTTGCAGCAATTTTATTAAGTACCGCAAAGATTAAATAATCGGTGGGTACTTCAGTATCTACTACAGATGCTTTTAAATACGCAACTTGTAAATCTTTAAACTCTTCCCAGTCAAAAACGTAGGTATACAAATCGTATCCAAGTTTTGATACAATATTTTCGATATTCTTAACAGCCAATTCACTATTCCATCCGTTATCAAAATGAACTACCAATGGTCGTAAACCAAGTTGCTTTGCAAAATAAGCCAAATAGGAACTATCTGCACCACCACTCAAACCTAGAATACAGTCGTACTTATTGTTTTTTCCTAGTCGCTTTATTTTAGAAACAATTACCGAAAGTTCTTTGTCTTTTTTTTCTTGAGGGATATCAACATATTTTTTGGCCATCGCTGCGTATTGCCTGCAATGATTGCAAATTCCCTCACTATCAAATGTTATGTATTTGGCTGTGGTGTCTAAAACACACTTTTTGCATTGTTTAAATTCGGTGGCGTTCATTAGGGGAAATTTACTAAAAATAATCTATACAAGTATCAAAACACCAATCCCTCTCGAGTACCTTTTTGAATATTCTTCTTATACCAATCACAATTTTCAACCAACCTATTATATTCATTATACATTACAAGCGCATTATCCGATTCCGGAGTAAACTTATCTCTGAAAAAAGTGGGGATATAATCGTACTCTACATTCTCTCCATTAAAATACTTTATTATTTTGTTGCAAAAATGACGATAATCCAAAACCATATCAACAAATATTCTTCCTTGTTTAGCTAATTTAACTCTTTGGGGATAATCTAAAATAAGCTCCTTCAATTTTAAATAAATTGTATCAGGATTTACATCTACAATTGGGTAATCAGACGGATTATTTTGAGGATAAATTCCGTAAGCCATATGCCCCATAACAATTGTACCACTTGCCAAGGCTTCTGTAGCTAATTTTCCCGAACCGGGACAAATTAATTGATCTATTAAAATATCTGCATCTTGATATAGCTTTATAGCTTCGGCATTTTTAACACCTTCTATTAAAGCAGGTTCAAATTCGATTCCCTCATTCTTTAATTTTTCGAAAGCCTCCAAAACATACTTAGTGCCTTTTACTAGTCTATTAGAAGGGGCGTGCGCCACTTTTGGTCGCAATGCTCGCTGAACACTATTTTCGACAATCTTATTCGTATCAACCATCATGTGCCAACGAAAATATGGTCGCAATGCTAATTGAGCCTGATCTGTTCTACTAAATATCATATCTGCATATTTCTCTGCCTTTCTTAGGTAGTCTAATTTGCTTCTCAATCCTTTTGTAGAATAGTCATACTGCTCAAACTCCAGATGCCTTAAACCATAAGAGTTGAACTCTTGTTTCTGAGAAAAAAACCAACGAATATCATTGCCACAAAAAACAACAACTAACTTCTTTCCAGCTGCTTTTATACGCTCAAAGTCAGAATAGTCAGGATAAAAGCTTTTCCAGATGTAAATAAATACATCACATTCCTTTAGTGCTTTTTTAAAATAATATTCGGTGATAAATTTTTCCCAGCGGGGCTTAATCCGAGAGCTTATTCTTCTAGGTTTAAAATACGGAATCCAGTCCTTTATTTCGTTTAATGCTACATCAACCTCTCCTTTATCAAAATTATTTTGTCTTTCATCTTGAAGTGTTAATGTGTCAATACCAAAATCTTCTTTAAAAACAATCTTAAGTTCAGATATTACAGAAGCAACATCAGTATTTCCAATAAATATTTTAGGTGTTTTTTTTTTCACTTTTACTTGCTACCTCTAACAGTTATTCCGTAAAAATCTTCAAACTGATGAGAAACGTTTAATCCTGCTTCTTTATACCAATCTAAAATTTCCGCCATAGTATGTCTAGTGCAATTTTGAGGATGATACCAATCGTAGTTTATAGCCACGTTTTGCTCCATTGACAAATCGGGATTCCAAAAGCATTTCATAAAAAAATGATACAAGAATCTTTGAATATCATACTCCCCTCCTTTTATTTCTAAAACATCAACCTGCGGAATAACAACCTTCCCTTTTATTTCGCTAAGTGTTTTACCTAGTTGCGTAATTTGTTCACACACTTTCATTGCCTCTTCATAGTTTAGTGGCGCAATTTTTTCTCTAATAAAATCATCTACAAACTCCCTTACCGGAGCTTTTTTCTTATATACATAAATTGCAATTTCGCCTTTATTATCAAGCAATGTAACCAAATTCAAAAATGCTGCTTTAGGATTATTTGTGTGATGCAACACTTCTTGACAGTAAATAAAATCAAATTTTCCCAAGTCGGATAAATCAGATAATAAATCTTTTTGAAAAAAATTAGTATTTACAGCACCCTCCAAATTTTTTTTAGCAACCTCGTGCGCTACTAAATCAATGCCCACAACATTAGCACTTTGATTACTATACTTTCTTAATAACGCAGTAACTCTGCCATTGCCGCAACCAGCATCTAAAATTCTGCTTTTCGCACTTAAAAATGAGGATAATTCTTCGCTATTCTTAAAACCATTTCTGGTCAATATCCAATTGTAAATGTCAGACCCTACACGAAGTGTTTCTGTAAAAGCTAAATCAGGATTATTATTCCACTTATCTGCAAAACTTGTTTTAGTATTGTTCATCTATATAGAATTACTACTTTATTAATATGGCTTATTTCATTAGTACAATACAATCAATTTATTGGCTTAAAAGTACATAACGACAGCTAAAATAATAACTTTTAGCGAGTATTATTACAGGAAGTAAATTATTGAAAGTGCATCAATCGATTAGTTCGCTAACGCCTTGTTTGAAGGATACTTTAGGAAGATATAGTTGTTGAGACATTTTTGAAATATCTCCAATCAAATGCTTTACTTCTGCATCTAGAATTTTAAATACCGGCTCATTATTTACTAAAGCTCCTATTGTAGTACAAATCTCTCTAAATGATAGAATCTCGCTACCCCCAATATTAAACACATGACTTCCGGAGGTATTTACAACAGCAGACAATGCATTTGCAGCATCGCTTACATGAATAGGATTTATCTTAATTCCATCGTTCCCATTTAAGGTTATAGTGGTTCCGGTGGATATATTAGTTACTAAACGGGGAATTAACATCGATTTATTCTGTCGCTTTCCGTAAACAAAAAAGAATCTAGTAATGATTACATCAAAAAACTTGTTATAGTTGGAGGCTAGAATTTCAGAATTAACTTTTGTGCTGAAATAAAATCCCAAATCATTGCTAAAATTAATCGGAGTATCCTCTGTAAAACCTTTATCACTATTACCATAGATTCCTCCGGAAGAAGCATATACAAATTTTTTACAACTTGCTTTTACTGCATAGTTTAACAACTTTAGTGTAGAAGCTGTATTAACATTAAAAACCTCAATGGCTTTCTCAGGAAAATCTCTAAAGTGCTCGGACTGTGCTAAATGATAAATTATATCAATTTGAGCAGGCAAAATACCTACATCCCAATCTTTAGATAAATCGGCATGTATGTAGTGTAATAAACCAGATGCAGGCAAAGATGTATTGGGTGCAGAATGAGACAATGCATACACATTAAAGCCTTTAGAAATAAGATTTTGAATTAACTCAAACCCTATTAAACCATTTGCTCCTGTTACCAGTATATTTTTTTTTGGTAGGCTCACGTATAATTAAATTTTTGCAAAATTTTCTAAAAATCTCATCCCAAATTTATGACTTTTCTCCGGATGAAACTGTGCTCCAAATATATTGTCTTTTTGAAGGGCTGAATCAAAATCAATAAAATAGTTAGTTGTTAAAATAACATTATCTCTACTATCTGCTTTTACATAATACGAATGCACAAAATAAAATCGTGTATCATCATAAAAATTCTCTGTCAACGGACTACTTGTAGCTTTCTTAACAGAACTCCATCCCATGTGTGGAATTTTCAGTTTGTCGTCATTCATCACTTTTTTAAAGGACAATGTTTTCCCTGAAATCCAACCCAAACCAGGCAATTGCCCTTCCTCGCTACTATTTGTAAGCAACTGCATTCCCAAACAAATTCCCAAAACCGGCACTTTCTCGTTAAGTACTTTAGTATTCAAAACAGGTAACATACCTGCAGAATTAATTTTGTGCATAGCATTATCAAATGCCCCAACGCCAGGCAAAAGTAATTTTTGTGCTTTATTAATTTTTTCCAAATCTGATGTAATCTCAGCTTGAGCACCAATCTTTTTGAACATATTGGCAATAGAACCCAAATTTCCCATTCCGTAATCTACTATGGTTATCATAAGCTATTTAGTTATCTATGATTAGGATATTTATTATTATAAGACTCCGGATTCAGAGGATGAAACAAATTCAATAAATCAACATTTTCTTTTTTATACCAAATTTTATCGTAAACTTTTTCAAACAAGTATTGGATAAATGTATATGAATGATATTTTTCAACATACGCGCGGCTCTTAACCCCTAATTCTTTACGCAAAGACGGATTTTTAACTAACTGCTTAATATTTTCTTTAATGGTTTCTGGTGTAGTAGATAAAACAGGACATTCATTCAAGAAAGAAAATCTCTTTTGCAACAATGTGTAGTTTTCGTTTGAAAGATTAGACAACACGGGCAAGCCTGTTGCCATTCCCTCAATTCCGCTCATTGCGTAACCAATAAAAAATAATTGCTCTGCCAATATATCAGCTTCTTCAAACAAAATACGTTTCACCTCGTCATTTTGAATATTCTCTAACAAAATTAACTTTACCATCAATCCTTCTTTCTGCAACTCTTCTACAGCATTTTTAATAAACTCAGTACCTTTAAAACCTCTATGATTAGGAGTATGAACAATAGTAACAACTCCATTCACTCCATCACCTTCATTAAACATACGCTTGGGAGCCCAAGTTTGAGTATCAATTACCAAATAATTGGGAGTTAGTACATCCCATCTACCAAATCCATCTACCATAATGCTTCCAACAATTGCATCGGCATTTTTTTGCCAATAGGCAACTCTTTTTTGAACAGCTTCTTCATCTATTGCTCCTAGCGGATAAGACAAAAGTAATGCATGACGCAAACTAGGGTCAATTACTTTTGAATACATATAAGAATCTGCACCGTAAGCCATTATTACCACTTTTTTTCCGCATGACTTAAAAATATCCGCCTCATATTCCCGATACTCCGTTTTTCCCAAAAAACATCCAAAATAAGAAAGATGAAAAATATCGTAATTTTTCAGTGCAAAGTACAATGCAAGGAAGTTGCTATACTTCTGTTTTAGGAAAACAGGAAGTCGGAATTCTTTCAATATATCCTCTCTGTAAATATCATAATCCGCTTTCTTGTTTATAGAGGAATAATAATCTGTCATAACAGTTTGGCTTTTGTAGCCCAGACTAGACATTGCTCCTGAATAATATTTATTATTAATAATGGGAACTGGACCAAAAAACAAACGAGGCTTTGATGCAACTCCTTGCTTTGGCAATCTATTTACCTTAAAAACAATATACTTTATTAATAACAATGAAATTAACCTATCTAGATGCTTTAGGCTAAGCACTTTTAAAACGAATCGACCTATAAAATAGTTAATCTTTGCCATTACTAATTATTAGGTTACAAAAACCTAGTTCTTATTGATTTAATAACACTTGCAGGAGCACATCTTTCGCCATCTACCTCAACTTCCGAAATCTTCAATTTACCGGATCCTGTAATCACACAAATAGTTCCATCGTTTGTATTAATGGAGGCAATTTGACCAGGAACTGCTAAATAATTTTCCTCATCAGTAAATAACTGAGCTCTCCATATTACTACTTTCTTGTTTTCGATATACGTAAATGAACCGGAAAATGGTTCAGAAGATGCATTTATCAACCTAAGAATATTTTCTCTACTGTCATTCCAGTTGATTTTTCCGTCTGTAGGATTTCTTGGATAGCACCGCAATGCATCCTTCGGACTTTTCGATTGCACCTCCAGTATATAATTCGGATTTTTAGACAGTTTATTAATAGCTTCAAGTAGTAAAGATGGCGTAATTTGCTCAATCCAATGATACACCTCCCCTACACGCGTATCAATTGTTGTTGGGAAATAAGCCTTTTCAAGAATATCGCCCGAATCAAGCTCCCCTCCTACCATGCGGTGAATACACAACCCAATTTTGTTTTCTCCATTTATTATTGCCCAAGCCTGACAGGCATTTCCTCTGTATTTAGGTAAATCACCACCGTGTGCATTTAAAATTCCTAGCGGAAAAATATCAATAACCTCTTGTTCTATAACTCCTGAATAATTAATACTTACCGCAATATCAATCTTCGGGATTTCCTTTATTTGTTGAACAATCTCAGGCAAATTAATTTTAGGCGAATAAATAAATTTCGCTTTAAATTGTGCTGCAAGTTCTTTGAAATCAGCAGATGTAATTTTATACTCAGGAGCTTCTTTGGATGTAATTATTAACGGAATTTCAAAACCATTTTTATGCAACAACTGAGCGGTTTTATATAATATTTCCGTACGACCAATAATTGCAATTCTCATGGAGTAAAATCTAATTAAACATTGTTTTTGATGGATTTACCGCTATCTGCTTGTGTTTAAAAATCAATTCTGATAATGTAAAACTATTTAGCTTGCTTTTTGATACGAACTCAAGCGCCTTAATCAATATATCTCTTGTACCCTTAACCTCGGATTTGTTAATGTTTTTAGCAATCTCGGTTGGATTGTTCAACATATTTTTAACTCCTAAATATCGGTTATTATCTTCCGAATTTAGAAAAACATGTATTGGATGAAAGTTTAAAATGTTCAATCCCGCATCATTAAAATCAAGCAAATAATCATCAAAAGAATAACCCAGCGCAAAATGATAATCGTCTTCCCAATTAAAAGGAATTCGAATCAAATCGTTCCAAAGCTTAAATGGTTTTAATCCTTGATGGTATGGCAGAAAATGATTGCATTCGTATTCCATTCCATTTCTCTTGTAAATGTCAAGTATCGGACCACTTTGAGTTAAGCTATGAGAACGTGCTCCTTTTGCAAATGGATATATTTCTTTTAATTCCTTAAAAACCTGTTCAGCATTTTTAGTAGATGTGCCATTTAATATCTGATTAAAATTAGGATGAAGTCCTATTTCAAATAAATCTTTATTACAATTTTTAAGCACTGACGAATCGTGTGTTGCAAAAAAAGTACATTTTACATTATACTTTTCAAACAAGGAAATTGTGTCTGCAATTACCTCTTCGCAAGCCCAGTCTATATCTGCGGTAAACAAAATCATTCGCTGGCTAAATTTGAAATAGTTTTTACATCTATCGAAGATGAAATAGTTGCAAGGACTTTTTGTTTTATTTTTTCGCCAAAAGCAAAACTCAATACCAATAAGGAATCAACAGGCTTTTTCTGTAAGTCGGCAAAGTTCTCTACTGCAATAGGAAAGCCGTCAAAATATTTCCCGTAAATACCGCCATCATCATCAAAAAAACGAATATTCTGTTTAACTCCAAGTATCGATAGATATGGAATAGAGCGCAATGGAATATAAAATCCAACAGATTTATTAGCTTGTTGAGCATTAGTAATAAACGAATTAATTTTTACGATTAACTTCTTATGCTTGGTAACAAACTCAGTAAACTTTGAAACATCCGTCAATTGGTCATCAATATTGGCTTTGTAATTGTTAAGCTTCTGCGCTATACAATACAACACGCCCCCATAATTTGCTTTTACCACATCGTGTACTTTAAAACCTGCTTTGCGAGCGATAATAGTCAACGACTCTTTATCATAGTAATTTATATGCTCATGGAGAATCATAGAAATATCTCCATTCTCAATGTAAGAAGTACAATCCGGCACTGCAAATACTACTAGTCCATTTTCAGACAATTCTTTATAATGATGGGCTAAAAAACCAACCGGATCTTCTACATGCTCTAGTACATCATAATGTATATACATATCCGCCTGCGGCAATTTACTTTTGGTAGGATAAAATTCCTGATAAACCTCAATTCCAAACTCCTTTCCTTTTTCATGTGCAACCGGGCTTGGATCTAGTGCAGAAACTTTATATCCTTTTGATTTCAATTTTTTTAAAATATAGCAGCCTCCTGCACCAATCTCTCTAATCTCTTTTAATGTAGGATTGTATTGTGTTATGCTTTTCTCGATAATTTCAATAAAATCATTTCCATAAGCTTCGGCCAAACTATGTCCTTCTTGTAAATAACCAACATTGTAATTTTCCTTATAAATGCGTTCTAACGAATCAAGCACTAATTGATTGGTTTGTTGCTTAATTAAGCAATTGGAAGCATCGTACGTAAATGCAAAGGGTAGAAAATCCGAAACTACATTGGTTGGAAAATTAGGTTTGGTTGTCATTCTCCAATAAAATTGAAGATTACCCAAGTCTAAAACTTCATTATTTAATGCCATTTTTCTGTGTCAACTTTTTATATGTATCAATCAAAACATCTGTTTGAAAAAACAAATTATCTTCGGCTAAGATACCAAGAGTTAGCAAATTACTGATATTCATAGCCTTAATTTGATTTCGAATATTTTTAACACCGTTTATATTATTTAACGATGGCATAGGAAAACCACTCTCTAACACTTCTGCTTTCGAAAACAAAACTTTTGTATCCGGCTGGGTTACGCCAAACTGAAACAACTCTTGCTCCGCCAACTTTTCAATGGAGGGTGTTGACTTTATAAATTCCTCAGACACCAAAAACTCCATACTTATCGGATAACCTCCAGCCCAATGAGCACCGGAACAATAGCTAGGAAAATTTGTCAAACGGTAAGTATTAAATTTTTTATCGTAGCAAAAAAAGTAATACAAATCGTCCATAGCAAGTTTCTTATCTAATAAAAAACTTATGATTACTGTTTTCAAGGGCTTGTCATTTTTAAGCCCATCAAACTTAGCGCCCATAAGCCTTCCAAGCAATGGAATATTTCCAGTCCAAATAAAATTATCAATGTTGGTAATTTTCAAATCTCCCTTTGGAGTTTTCACTTCTACTTCTGTAATAGAATTATTACTAGAATTAATTGCTTTAACTTCAGATTCTAACAAGAACTCTACACCGTACGCTTCTAATTTATTTTTTAATGCCTCTACAATCCTGTACATACCATACTTAATGGGATAATACGCTTTTCTACCGGTAGAACGCTCCAGTGGTAAATTTCGTTGATCTACGTATGCAATATAATCTCTCAATATAGGAGATAGTGTTAAATCCTTTACAAGCTGTTCATCAAACAACGCCAATCGGGTCATTGGAGTAAATATGGTAGCCATATAATCCAACTCATCGGCACTTTTTTGATGTATCTTTTCTACAGACGGAATTATTGTTTTCTCTGCAACATCCTTCCCAAATCTAGAATAGGCAAACTCTCTAGCAGATCCATTTTTTATATCAGAAGAATTATTTTTTACTTTTTTTTCAATATGACCAAATAAATCAGCTATTGATTTTTTGTATTCATTCTCGGGTAAATTCCGCAAATCAAAATAAGGGGTTTCTTTCTGTAGTTTCCCGTTAAAGTATATTCCGGCTAAATCTCGTTTGTTATCCTTTAAAAGCTGCCATTCGTTTTCGGGAAGCAAATCAAAAATTAATTTATCTAATTCAGGGATGGATGTTTCCAACATGTTATGCATGCCGTAGTCAAACTTGCCGAATTTGCCGTAATCAAAAGCTCTAAGAAGTCCTCCCGGCTCAGATGACTTGTCGAGTAAATATATTTTAGTACTGCTTTTTTTCTGAGTTAAAATTAATGCGGACAATAATCCTGAAACACCTGTGCCAACTATAACAGTATTACCCATAACTAGCTTTTTAGTTCACTAAAGTTAATCACAAAAAAATTATCATACATATGAAGTAAATCATCTTTTGAAGCAGACAATACTTTCTCATTGTTTATTTGAGTATAGTAATGATAATTAACATCAAAAGTTCCCCATCTTTTTTTAAAGGTATATACGCCTCCCTGCGAAGCCCATGTTCCACCCCAATTCCACAATTTATATCCTTTCTTAGAATACGTTATCATTGCCTCATAAATCAACAAACTCAATGGCTGCTTATCTCTAAATTTTTCAACTATAACCGGAGTATAATACTCGACCGTATTGTTAAATAAAAACACCAACATTGCTGCAATAGTTTCTCCATTATACTTGGCAACATAAATTGCATACTCTTTCTCTTTTTCATAAATGCCGGGAAACAAATCAAAGAACAACCTTTGTTTGGGTTTACCACCAATAGCCTCAATATTACTCTTATGTGTATCGTATAAAAACTCATGTGCAGAATTGTCCATTTCAATAGTAATTCCCTCTTTTTGAGCCTTACGCACCATGTTTCGAGTTTTATAATGAAACATTTGCATCAATTGCTCTGCATGATTTTCATCAAACTTAATTGATGAAAACTGACCAATTCTATAATCGGTGTAATTGTGCTTAACGCCAGTATAGTCATCTTCCGGACGAAGTGGATTTGAAATTAAAGTTGATGATACAATTGAACTATTTTCCGAAATAAGTTTATTATACTCTGTAACTAAGAAATCAAACGCAGATTTATCAATTGCTAAAACACCTCCATTGCTGCCATAAAAAGGCAAGGAATTATACACGTCTCCTAATGGTCCAGATTTATAAACTAACGGAATTACTCCAGCTATCTTATTGCTGGAATCAACCGCAATAAGATACTTTTCATTAAGAGGAAGTAATTTTTTCAGCAATTGTAAATACTTCCAACTATGGTAAAACATAGCATGCGGACAGATAGAAATAAATTCCGTGTATTTCTGCTCTGAAACATCTGAGAGTGGAATCAATCTAAAATCACTCATGTTCATAACAGTTTTCTGGGCGTTTTATGGAAATATCCTTAAATACGGCAATACAAAATTCATAAGGCAAATAAGAATGATTTAAAACAAATCTTCTTGACAAATGTTGCATACAGAAAGAACTAATTTCACCCGGATTGGCATGAAACGTTGTTGGCTGCGTAAAATCTACTAAATCTGTTGCAAAATCTACTGATAAATAGTTAGTTGTTTGAGCAAACAGTTTTTTCAAAATCGAAAAAACTTGTTGCTTATGATTTTCAGGCGATTTGTCGTATAAAATATTAAAAACACCTGATGCAAAAACATAATCGAATTTTATGTGAGACTGTTTTTCAAATTCGTGCAATAGCATGAAATTAGCATTGGAATATTTTTGCTTATTATGTGCAATAAAATCCTCTACCACATCAACACCTGTATAGCTATAATTTGAGAACTTACTATCCAAGAAAGGTTTTAAATGAGCCAATCCACAACCAAAATCCAGTACAGAAAAACTGGTGTCTTTTTTTATATGGTTTGTTAATGCCGAAAATCTATCTGCCTGTCTTCCTTTAGGCCACAAAACAGACTTAGAGGAATCTCCATATAATTTAAATGCGCTTTTGTATTGCTCTTTAATTTCCTCCATTTACGCTATTTATTATCAATACTTTCTCCGTTTAAAAACAACTTGCACCACCATTCAAAATTCATGAACGACCAAATTAAAAGTCGGTGATTAATCCGTTTATCAATATGTTCATGAATTATGTGTTCAATATACTTTCTATCAATAAACTCAGCAGAAACAGCCTTCTTATTTAACAACAATTCTTTTAAATAATTGGCGTTCTCTCCTCTGTACCACGATTCATCAGGAGCAGAGAAACCTTGCTTTATTCTATCTACAACAGATTGAGGCAGAAATTCGGCCATTGCTTTTCTCAACACATTCTTTCCATCGTCAAAGTTTTGATATGCCTTTTTCTTTTTGTTGTAGTCGTTTTCATCAATCTCCTTCATTGCTTCTAAATTTCCAAGTTTATGTCTAACGGGGATCTTTTGAGCAAAATCAACCAAATCGTTATCTAAAAAAGGAAAGCGTTCTTCCAAACCACTTGCCATTGCTAACTTATCGCCTACTAATAGCAGTCCGGGTAAAAAGGTTTTGATTTCGAAGTATAAGCTATTTTGAATATGGTCTTCGGGAGTTTGGTATTTTAATTTTTTATTAAATAAAAATACATCTTCAAAATCTTTTCTTGGTCTATTAATATCAACCTTAGAAAATACAGACTCTGTAAAGAGCTGCAACTTTTCTTTATCGGGCACTAAACGCTTCCAAAAGCCATAATAATTATCGAAAAACTCACTTTGATTTAGCGATTTAAACACTCTGTAATAACGCCAAGGATAACCGCCAAATAACTCATCTCCACCAGTTCCTTGCAAACATACTTTTACAAATTTAGATGCTAAACGTGCAATGTAATAATTCGGATAACTCATACCCACTCTCAAATCTTCCAAGTGCCATACAACACGGGGCAACGACCAACTTAAATCGCCAGCATTTATTACTTGTTCGTAATGTTCTGTTTTAAAAAAATTAGCCATTAGTTCCGCATCGCGCCTTTCATCGTAATTGGCTTCAACGCCAGTAACTTGAGACATATCAAACCCGGCAGTAAAAGTGGACAAACGACTTACATGTTTAGACGCTAATGATGTGATAGAACCTGAATCCATTCCACCCGAAAGATATGACCCAACTGGAACATCCGATATCATCTGCCTTGCAACCGCTTGTTGAAACAATCTTTTCGTCTCTTCTTTTGCATCATCAAAAGCCATTGATTCATCCGGCTTAGAAAAATCGTAATCCCACCAAGAGTGATGCTTTAAATAAGTGGAATCTCTGCCAATTTTCACAGTATTGGCAGGAGGCAGCATGGTTACATCCTTAAAAAGAGTATGGTATCGAAAAAGATTTTGAAAGGTAAAATATTCATTTAATGCATCTAAATTCAGCCCTATTTTATAATCGGGATGTTTTATAATTGCTTTTATTTCGGACGAAAAAACAAGTGTCTTTCCGTTAAACCAATAGTACAAAGGCTTTACACCATATCTATCTCTGCTTAAATAAAGTGTTTGCTCTTCCTTGTTCCAAGCTGCTATGGCAAACATTCCATTTAAACGTTCGAAAAAAGAAACTCCATATTCTTCCAATCCTTCGGGCAATATTTCGGTATCTGTGGTAGATACAAACTCGTGTCCTTTTGCTTGTAAATCTTGTTTTAGCTCTAAATAATTATAGATACATCCATTAAAAATAACTACCCAATTTCCCTTTTTAGAAGACATTGGTTGTGCTCCCTTTGCCGAGGTATCTATTATTGCCAGTCGTTTATGACCAAGAGCAATAGAGCCTTCTACATAAAATCCATCGCCATCGGGTCCGCGATGAGATATTTGCTGAGTAATGTGCTTTATCGTATTTAAAGCAACAGGCTCTTTATTTAAATTAAAAATACCGGCTATTCCACACACCTTAAACTAATTTTGAATGATAAAATATTGAATTCTAAATACAAATAAATTATACTATGCTCTTTAAAATAGTTACCACGTATTCATAATCTTCTTTTGTCATTTTGTTATGCAATGGAATTGACATAGAGTACTCATTAGCCGTAAATGCACCAGGATAATCCAACGGTTTTATAGCATACTTTTTTGCATAAAACCCTAACATATGCACTGCATGTGTACCTGGGCGAGTGCTTATTCCATTTTGTTGTAGATATTCCATCAGATCATTACGTTTCATTGGAGATTTAGATTCATCTACAAATAACACATACGATTGCCATCCGTGTTTGTAATCGGAAGAATACTTAGGTGTTCTGATCCAAGAAATATTAGATAACTCCTGATTATAATAATCTGCCCATGTTTGTCTTTCATCAATAAACAAATCCAACTTCTTCAACTGCACTACACCAACTGCGCCTTGTAAATCAGTCATTCGATAGTTGTATCCTACCATATCAAACTCCGGTAAAATATATGGCTTAGGACCTTTATGCCTTTGCTCTTCCGAAATAGAAGCTCCATGATTACGCAACATATCTACTTTTGCAGCCAATGCATCATCATTGGTCGTAATCATTCCTCCTTCTCCTGTTGTAACTGATTTTCTTGGATGAAATGAAAAACAACCTAAATCTCCCAAACTACCTGCCGGACGACCTTTATAGCCGGAACCTGCTGCGCAGGCACCATCTTCGATAATTTTTAAATCAGGTGCAATGGTTTTAATTGCATCAATATCTGCACACAAGCCAAACAAATGAACCGGTATAATTGCTTTTGTTTTAGGTGTTAGTTTAGATTTTAACTGAGTTGTATCAATATTAAACGTTACAGGATCAACATCAATAAAAACGGGCTTTGCACCACAATACTCTACCACATTGGCTGTAGAAACCCAAGTAAAAGCGGGCACAATTACCTCATCTCCCGCTTTAACACCAACAGCAACAAGCGCCAAATGTAGCGCTGTAGTACAGTTTGAAACAGCAATGGCATGTTTTACGTTATGGCGCTCTGCAAATATTCTCTCAAACTCTTTTACCTTAGGCCCTTGTGTAAGCCATCCGCTAAAAATAGGTTCTCTTAATGCATTCCATTCATCCTCGCCTAAGCTAGGAGTGGCTATTTGTATTACTCTTTTCTCTTTTAACATCATTATTTACTTATTATAAGCATTCTTAACATCCAATTTCTATAGTGCCATTATCTTTTTCTTGTCTCTCCATTCAATTAATTTGCCCAAACCTTGAACCAAATTGTACTTATATTTAAATTGAATTTCTTGCTCCGCTTTTTCGGTAGAACCAATCCTATTTTTAACTAAAGCCCTTGCATCATCTGCACTATAAGGCTTATAAGTAACTTTCA
>JAFLBG010000048.1 GCA_017303975.1 Bacteroidota bacterium | reverse complement strand
AATAGATTGGCGTAAGATAAGTAGGAGATGCATATCCACAATATCCACCTGTTAAACTTGTTGTTGGTAATGCGGGTGTTGTAATATTGCAAGACGTTCCATAGCTGCCCCAACTACTGCCAACTTTAGCTCGAACTTGTACACTATAAGTTGTAGAAGTAGTAATATCATTATAACTAACAAGATAAAAGTAAGGTTGCCATCCTTTGCCCAATGTTGTTGACTTTGAGTAACCTAATGAAGAGTTTGTTAAAAGAATTTCGTAGTCAGATGCACCTTGAACATTATCAAAATAAATAGGAGTTAAATATGTAGCTGGAGAAGATCCACAATGACCTGCCGATAGGCTAGTGGTGGCAATACACCCCGATGACGTTACTGTAATGTAACCGGCTTTAATTTCAGAGTCCGATCCGGCCCCATTTGTTGCTGTTAATGTAACACTATACACACCCAAAGCAGAGTAGCTGATTGTTGGATTTTGAACGGTTGATGTTGACGGTGTTCCTCCTTGAAAAACCCAACTCCATGATGTTGGAGTATTTGTACTTTGATCCGTAAAACTAACAGTGCCATTAGGGCAAAGTGTAGTTGAGTTTACTGTAAATGCAGCAACAGGCGCTACCGTGCAACCAGTATAGTTTGTCATTGCACCAGGGCCACAGGCATTAGCTACAATACTCTTTGCTTGCACATAGTTCCCTCCATTTAAATCATTTGTACCCAAAGTTCTATTAGAAGTGCCATTCGATATAGCATAGTGCATAATTGCGCCACTACTAATTACGTGTCCCAGTTGATGTCCGTGTCCTAATTCATGAAGCGCAACAGTTTCAAAATCATACTCACTAAATGCCGGTGCTGCAGGACCATACCCCCAAGTAGCACCATCATCAAAAACAATATCAAGTTCGGTAACATACCAAATAATTCCAGAACCCGGATTACAGCCGGAACGATAACTGTAGCAAGTACCTAAAACGCCAACAGACAATTCAGCACCGCTGTCAAATCGAATAACATTTACACCATCGCTTCCGGTACTATTGGTAGATGTTGTGCTTCCAATTGTCCAATTAATATAAGTTCCACAACGCCATGTTTCAAAAGCTCTTAAAAAGGAAGCTTTTGCAGAGGCATCTGCGTCAAAACCTGTGTACATTTGCCAAGTATAGCCACCGGAGCCATTGTCGCTTATATGATCCACTTCGTATGCTTGAGTTCCGCTACCCGGATCGTGATTTACATTTAGATGTGCGTAGTTAATCGTTAGTGTTTGTGTACTTGTGGCACTACTTCCTTGTGTAACTTGGATAATTCCGGTTCCCGCTTTTGTTGGTATTTCTACTTGTATTTGTGTATCTGACCAAGATAGATACTGAGTTGAATGTGGATTTATATAGCTAGAACCTCCATTATCTGCGTTTTTAAAGCCAACAGTACCGACACCTTGTGTTGTTCCAAATCCGGTTCCGGTAATGGTAAGTACTGTTTTTGTTCCTGCTGTTGCAGTTGTAGGAGATATGTTGGTTATAGCGGGGTTAGATTGTAGTTGATTTTGGATTGGTAATGTAAATGATACTTTTTTAATTATTGTGTATGGCTTCTGGGTAATGGATGTTATTGTTGGGTATAAATGGCTATTTATGTCGTTAAACGAGTCAAAAACAGAGTTTGCCTTCAAATTGTCCAAATCATATTTTATAAAGCCTTGAACGGAAGCATAGGCATCGTATTGTGTAGCAACAGATTTTTGTCCGAATGGAATTTTTGCTTTTGTAGGTACGCATGTAAATACACCTACATCGTTTAATTCTAATTGCAAAGAAGGTTCTACAACTAACATATCATTTCCTACAACACCGCCTTCAGTAATTATATCAATTGTTTTTCCGGAAACTGTTCCTTTAAAAACCTTATAAACCTCTATCTTGTTTTTGGTAAGAATTAGTTTGTGTTTACTATCCCAAAAACTTTTTTTAGCAATAACTTTTCCTTCTATTATTACTGACGCATTTATTACTTTATCTGTTGTGGAAATAGGGGTTAGTAAACATTGCGATAGTGCCAAATTAGAATTTAGAACTAAAACTGAAATTAAAAGTAGTAGAAGTTTTTGCATGTCTTACTGTGTATTGAGTTGAATATTTTAGAGTTCTTTCAATTTACAAAAAAAAACAAATAGGCACAGGTATTCTAAGTCTATTTTTGCAAGAAATAGAATTTATTTTTATTCGTATCGCAATGCTTCGATTGGATCTAAATTAGATGCTTTTATTGCCGGGTATAATCCGGAAATAACACCAACAAAAAAGCAGATTCCAATTCCCGAAATAATCCAAACCCAAGGGACTATAAATCCTATTCCCATTGTGTTTGAAATAACATTACCTATAATTATTCCAAGTAAAATTCCAACAAATCCACCTAGTTGACATATTACAATGGCCTCTACTAAAAATTGATTTCTTATTGTTTTTGCATTGGCCCCAATTGCTTTTCTAATTCCAATTTCACGTGTACGCTCAGTTACCGATACCAGCATAATATTCATCAATCCTATTGCAGCGCCCAACAAGGTAATTATTGCAATAAGTGTAGCGCCCATAGTTACCTTTTCAATATTGTCTATTAAAATTGTTGCAAGACTATCACTTTTGGTAATCTCAAAATTAGAGTCTTCGCCTATTCCTACTTTACGCACTACTCTAAATACTCCAGTAGCTTCATCAATTGCAGCATTAATTGATGTAGTTGATGATGTTAAAATATTTATAGTAAATGTCATGTCTGGTTTTGAGAAATATTGTCTTGCATTTTCAATCGGTATTAGGCAAACCTTATCTCCTCCAAATGCCATACTGCTGCCACGTTCTTTTAAAACCCCAACAACTTTATACTTGCCACCGCCAATATTAATTATTTTATTTAGCGGATTTTGTTTGCTGCCAAATAATTGAGAAACTAATGATTGACCAATAATTACAATATTGTCGCCAGATCTATCTTCTTGCGGAGAAATATTTCTTCCGCTTGAAAGTTCATATCCTGAGGTAGATAAATAGTTGATGTCAATTCCAAAAACTTCAATGTTTGGATTTGTTTTTTTAGACAGGTATTTTACGGTAGCTTGAAATGTGGCTGCGGTAGATATAGATGCAATGCAATCTTCAAATACAAAATTTTTGGTAAATCTTTTTGCTTCATCGAATGTAATGCTTCTAAATTTTTTGGGAGTCTTACCCTTTTGCCCAATTCGCACATTCATTTCTCGGTTTCTTATCGTAAAGGTATTGGCCCCCATACTTGTAAAATTGCTATTTATTGTGTTCTTTATAGCATCAATAGCTGTAAGAATTCCAACCAATGCAGTTATCCCAATAGCAATAATTAGAACAGTTAGCGAAGTTCGCAGTATTTGAGAGCGTATAGCTTGAAAAGAAATGTTTATGTTATCTCGTAATGATAATGCCATACTTCTATATAAGATTGCGTGCTTTTAGTTCTAGGTACTTATTTACCGTATTAATTATCAAATCATCTGGAGTTGTCAAAATACACATTATTCCATTTCCGCTTAATAGTTGTTTTAATAATTGCTTCTCAACTAAGTATTTTTCGACAATTGCATTTTGATAGGTAGTTTGAGTATCTGTTGTGCTGTAATTCAAAATATTCAACAATTCTGTGTTTTCGAAAAAAACCACTACCAGTAAATGAAACTTATTAAGATTGATTAAGGTAGGCAGTATGTTATGCAACGCCTCTATACTTTCGAAATTTGTGTAAAAAAACAGTAGCGAACGATTAGGAATAGCTTTTCTAGCATAAAAGTAAAGTGTTTGGTAATCTGTTTCAACAAGACTTTCTTCTTCGGCATATAAAGCCTCCAATATTTTTTTCAATTGGTGTTTTCCCTTATTTGCTTTTATAAACGTATTTATGCTATTGGAGAATGTCAGCAGCCCAACTTTATCTTCTTTATGAATAATGATATTTGATATTACTAAGCTTGAGTTTATAGCATAATCGAGTAATGACAATCCATTAAAAGGCATGTGCATTACACGACTTTTATCAATGATGCAGTATATTGTTTGAGATTTTTCGTCTTCGTATTGGTTTATCATTAGGCTAGATTTCTTTCCGGTAGCCTTCCAGTTAATGTTTTTGTAATTGTCGCCAAATACGTAGTTCTTTATTTGTTCAAACTCAGAACTCTGTCCAATTCTTCGCATTCGTTTTATTCCGGAGTTTACTAAGTTTTTTTTGAATGCATGTAATTCAAACTCTTTCATCAAAAGAATTGATGGGTAAACAGAAATGTTGGTTTGAGCATCAAAGCGTATTCTTAGTTCTGCAAGTTTTAAAAAACTTTTTATGAAAATATTTAGTTGACCAAAGTTATATATACCTCTTGCAGTAGGTTTTATGGAGTATATTTTTGTTGTATTGCTATTTGCATCCAGTAGAAAATCGATTTCAAAATTACGTTCTTCCAGTTGATGCGGAAGTTCATCAATGATGGTTGCCGAAAATTGAAAGTTAGAATTGTTATAGACTTCCAGTTTAATTTTATTTATACTACCGAGCGATAATACTTTGTCGGTAATTCGTGTAAGTTTTATAGCGTTTTTACTACCCAAGAGAATAAGTATGTCTGTAAGAACTGTAATAGCGATTAGAAGCAAACATACTTGTGCAATGGTATAAAATATTGGTACGTAAAATGCTGAAGCAAATAAAAAGCCAATAGCTCCCAATGCAATATAAAATCGCCTTGATAGATAAATAGAGTTAATTATGTTTTTAATTTTTCTCAACACTCTGTACTTTATCTAGGTACTTCAATTGTTTGGATAATATTTTTGATTACATCTTCGGTGCCTGCGCCTTCCATTTCTTTTTCGGATGTTAAAATTATTCTGTGGTTCAAAACCGGATAGGCTACAAATTGAACATCTTCGGGTATCACAAAGCTTCTTCCTCTCATTGCTGCAACCGCCTTGCTTGTTTTCATAATAGCCAACGATGCTCTTGGCGATGCCCCCAAGAAAATGTCGCTGTGATTTCTGGTAGTATTTACGATGGAGGCTATGTACGACAAAATCTCATCTTTTATGTAAACCTTATTTACGATATCCGCACATTTTTTAAGGTCTTCTACAGAAATGGATGCTTTTACTTCAAAATCGTGCAATGGTTTTCCTTCTTTAAATCGAACAAGTATTTGTTTTTCTTCTTCTAAGGTTGGATATGCAAGTTTGATTTTGAATAAAAATCGGTCTAATTGAGCTTCTGGTAACTTGTACGTTCCTTCTTGTTCAATTGGGTTCTGCGTGGCTAAAACAAAAAATGGATAATCCATTTTATACGTTTGTCCATCGGTGGTAATTTGCCTTTCTTCCATTACCTCAAACAGAGCTGCTTGTGTTTTGGCCGGAGAGCGGTTTATTTCATCAATCAATACGATGTTTGAGAATATTGGCCCCTTTACAAAATTGAATTCAGAACTTTTTAAATTAAATACAGATGTGCCTGTAACATCTGATGGCATTAAATCCGGAGTAAACTGAATTCTGGAAAAATGCGTTGAAATTGTTTTTGACAATAGTTTAGCTGCCAATGTTTTTGCTATTCCCGGAACTCCTTCCAGCAGAATGTGACCACCGCTATAAATGCCAACTAGCATTAGTTCAATAAGTCTGTCTTGCCCTACGATTACTTTTCCAATTTCATTCTTTATTTCTAAGCTTTTATTTGAAATAAAAGTTAAGTCGGCTTGCATTTCTCCATTGCCTAGTATTGATTGTTGTTCCATCACTTAGTTGTTTTTTGTTGCGTGTAAGTAAAAATTATTTAGTTCGTTTGTGTGTTTTTCAATTAAATTGTCGTGTATTGAATCATCAATGCCAATAGTTAAAAAGAATTTAAACAATTCTCTTATTTTGTCTTCGTCATAGTTACTCTTTAAGGCTATTTTTCTATACAAATCATCGGTAGGGTTGCTAATAATAATGCTGTATTTATTTCGAATAAATGACTGAAAATATTTGTACCTGTGATGATTTATTACTTTGTAATTCTTTTGTTTTAAATAAAGATATTTTATGGTATCTATAAATTGAATAGTTGAGTTTTTTTTAGCTTCTAAAATTTCTATGGCTCGCTGTCTGCGTTTGGCAGTAAATAGTAAAAAGCATACTCCGGATAATAGAAGCACGTACCAAGCTGCTCTCAAAGAAGGTTTAGAAAAAATATAATATAAGGCAGACTTTTCTGCTCTATACTCTTTATTCTCTCGAGTTACAAATGGATATTTAGATGCTTCATCCCAAACTATATCTTTATTAGGAGGTAGGTAAGAAAAAACATTTTCGGCATAGGCAACACTTTTTTCATTTAAAAGGTGGTAATTGCTAAACATAATTGGTGCTAAGTGTATATATAAACTTCCTTTTCCATATTTAAACGAAAAGTAATTGGTGTAACTATTATCTATATACGCTAGTTTTTGAATGTCATATAATGAATCGGGTACATATTGCCATGGAATATTATCGATTTCGGTTCTCCACTTTTTATAAAATTGATAGCCCTCATTTCCATTTTTTAATGCATCATCATAAAAATTCGCACTTACTATTTTATTGTTTATTCGATAGTCTCGAAAAACCAAATTACTATCAATAAAAAATTCTAGTTTTTTGTCTAAATAGTTAGCAGAAATAAATCCGGAATTCCCGTTGTAAATAAAATTTAAAAGCGTGTTGTATTCATCGTCCGATAAAACTTGGTAATCGCCAATAAAAATATAATTGTATCCGGTAGAATCTAATTCTTTTAGTTTATCCAAGTTTCCGGTTAAGGTGGTTAGTTTTTTAGGTGTGCAATTGTGTTCAAGTATTTTTTTTATGAGTAAAGTGCCGTAAGGTTGGTCGTTGTTATCATAGTAGTTTTCAGTCCAATTATATTTTTGGGAGTTAAAATTGGTGTATAAGTAGAAGCAGGCAATTGCTACCAATGAAACACAAGCAATTATGATTACGAGTTGCCTATTTTTTATCAATAGTTGTATCTAAATGCTTATTCACTAAATCAAAATGGGGCAATGTTTGTGTATATATTGCTAAATCAACTTCATTTTTATTATACCAAACGCTATTGAAAATTGATGTTAAAAAAGAAAATTCCTTAATAAGCTTCCATTTGGAAAGTTCTTGCACATAATCATAATTTGTTTTTTCTTTTTTCCATTCAATCTTTTTTGTGTCGGAAAGTTTTTTTAATGTAATTAGAAACTGAATACGAATAGCCAGTTTATAATTACTCTGTTCCAGCGCTTTTTTTAGAAGGGCCGACAAATCTAAGTTGTCTATATGTTCGTTTTCTATATCTTCTATATTTACACTTTTGCTTTTGTCTGCCTTGTTGGATAATGCCACTTTTGAAATAAAAAAGTATAGAATGTAAATTAAAACGAGAATAGCTACAACATATACAAGCAATTTTAAAATTCCAATTGAAAATCCCGGGATGGAAAAATCTAAATTATTCTGCGTACTATTTTCTTTCTGTTTAACTTCTTGTTCTGTGTAATCTATTTTTTTTGTGATTTCTTTCCAATGGTTTCTGTCAAACTTTTTCGATTTGATTTCGTTAGTTTGGGAAGCTAAAATACACTCACCCAAAAGCAACATTAAAACCAACAGTATGAAAGAATAACTATTTTTCATGTATTGCTAGTTTTTCAATTCGTTGCAATAGGCTAGTAGCAGACACTCTTTCTTTTTCTGAAAAATAAATAAATAAAAAACCAATACTTGGCAGCAATAGAACAAAACATAGGGTAGCTCCCGTAAGCAAGTAGTGGATGAATCGGCTTATTCTAACAAAGTTGTCTCCATCTACACTTGTATTTAAAAATCTTGACCATAAAAAATCTAAACTACTTTGAAATCCCATAAATAAAGCTATACTGCATATAAAAAGTATTAAAAAAACTGGAATGAAAGCAGAGATAGATTTAGTGAGCAACGAAAATGATTTCTTTATCCTCTCAATTAACGGAGCATCTTCGGTAGAAATTCCGGTTGTAATAAACAAACTGCAAGAGGTATAAAGTGATAATAAAAAAAGAGAAATAGTTATGCTTGTTTCTTGAATAAATAAACATAAAAATGAAATAATCAGTGCGTTTGAAAAAATTAGCCCAATTGCTTTCATTTTGTTGTTATTTACCCTATTTCGTAATGACGAAAATTTAAAATGCAAAAATGAACTTATCGAAATAGCAACAACAATTGCCGATGCCATAAAGTATGGATTGCTAAAATTCAAATCTCTAAAAAGCTCATCTAGTGTATTGCTTATGCTTATTACAGTATTGAATCTTATAGTTTGTGTTTCATCAAGTGTATAATGAAAGGCAGGTATTAATATTATACTAAGTACTAAAATAGCTTTTATAATAGCAGAGCTGTATATGCGCAAAAAAACGAATGTTTCGTATATAATTTCGCCTGTGGTTTTAATTTTGGAAAAATCCCAAGTATAGTTGAATGGTTTTATTTTATTGAATTGTAGTGTTTTTTCAAAACCAGATTTCTTTTTTTTGTAAGGAAAATATACGTAGTAACCTATTATAAAAGCTCCTGACAACCCTATTAACAAGAACTTTACAAACAGAGGAGTTTCGCTGTAACGTGTAATAAAACTTTCTATAAAGCCTGCAAAAATAAAAAGAGGAATTGTTCCTGCTAAAATTTTTAAGCTCAATACTCCGTGTATGTATAAAGATTGAGCTCGAGTGTAGGTTTCGGGAATAGCAATTCCCTTCCCAAGCACAAGCCCGGCAGCACCTGCAATAACAATAGAAGAAATTTCGATTGTTCCATGCAGCCAAATAGTAGAAAACGATTCTATAAATAAACCTCGTTGAATAAAGAAATACTGAAAAGTTCCAAGCATAATGCCATTAGCCAATAACGATGCAATTGTACCAACACCCAACAAAGCACCTCCAATAAAAGTTATAAAAGCTACCCATATATTATTAAGCGTAATTTGAAAAAACATACTCACTTGCCCCGGTTGCTTATACACTGCCATAGGATCGCCTTTGGCTATGTTTTCTTGGGTCATATTTACATAGTTTGAACCAAGAATATTGGTAGTAAATGTTTCATCATACACCGTACAAAAAACACCTATGCACACAGAAAGTAAAAAGATAAAAGTGGAAATAATAAACTCTCTTCTACAGTGAACAATAATTTGAGGCAATTCATCTGTCCAAAAATGTTTTATAGAACTAAATATATTCTTTGATTTGTGTTTGTACAGCTCATAAATTATTTTCTGGGCTACATTGTTTATGTAAACCTTTATAGAGCGGTTGTTATAAAAGGTTCTGGCATAAGATAAATCATGAGTAGTTTCAATAAATAAAGAAGACAGTTTATCTGAATCGGCATTCGAATCAGTCAAAAGTTTTTCAAACTCTTGCCACTTATGCTTGTTTTTGTTTATAAATTGGGTTTCCTTCAATGATTATTCTAAATAAATTATGCATATTCAATATACAGAAAAATATTGTTTCGGTTAAATGATAACTATAGATATTCCAACTACACAAAATGTAACCATTCAATACGAAGTTGCATCTACTAAAGAACGATTTATTGCAGCAATGCTCGATTTGATTTTTGTTGGCATTTTCATTGCTATTTTAAGCTTTATGGGAGCAATAGTTGGAATAATAGAAAGCGAGCTTTTTTGGGTGTTTCCTATTCTTGTTTTTATATTTTCTTCTTTTGTGCAAGAAATTATTTTTAAAGGACAAACGTTTGGTAAGAAAGCAACAAAAATAAGAGTGATGCGATTGGATGGGCAAAGACCTGAATTGTTTAATTACATGGCAAGGTGGGCGTTTAAGTTGGTAGATGTGTATATGTCGAGCGGTGCAATTGGTGTTACAATGATAAAGTCGAGTGGAAAAGGACAACGTTTGGGTGATGTAATAGGCGACACTGTTTTGGTACGCTTAAATCCTACGTATCAACCTAAGCTGGATGCAATTGCCAATATTGTTGATGTGCAAAAATACACCCCCGTTTATCCCAATGTTAGCAAGTTGTCCGAATCGGATATACTACTTATAAAAGAAACTATAGATCGTTCCATTAAATACAAAAATTCAGCACATCAATATGCTCTTATTTTATTAGCTGATAAGGTTTGTAAGTTACTAGAGATTAAAGATAAAGTTCCCAGTCCTGATACGTTTTTAAAAACAGTAATTCAAGATTTTGTAGTAATTACCAGGTAGCTTAACAGTAGGTTTCTCCGTAATTTTTTGTCGATTAATCTAACTTCTTTGAGGTAATATGCATATCAAAAAGTATTTGCCTATGATCCATTCCAAAGCCACCATCAATTCTTGGGTGTCCATTGTAGCCGCCAACTTCAACTGCATGGGGCAGATTTATGGTTCCATAGCTGCTACCGCAATTAGTACAAGGCTTTCCGAAGTTTGAATACACGTGGTCTAAGTGCCTGTAGCCATAAAGTAAAAAATAGTTAGTATGATTTTTAGGGTTATGTCTTAGTCCCCAATAATTTCCCTTGCTAAAAACAGTTTGAAAATTAGATGGTTTTTGTAATTCCGAATTATCTTCCGTATTCCAATCGCCCCCAATAACTACATTCGTGTTATTTCCGGCAAGTTGACTCCAATAGTTTTCTATCTCAACTATTCTGCATGCTTTTTTTCTAGAATCAGGATGAACAACAATAGCCGTAATTGTATCGTTGGTAGTTTTGTAAACCAGGTTAACCCTAAATCCTGTAAAGTCGTAATTGCAAATTTCTTTTCCCAAACTATCATTCCTACCGGCAACAGATTTTTCGCTACCGTCAACCAACATAAATTTTTCTGTTTTCCAAGCAATACATTCATGCTCATGTGATGCGTTTTGCTGAATATACTCGGCTGTTTTACCTGTGGTTCTATCAATACTCTTTCCACAAGCAAAAGAGTAGGAGCTAGGCAAAATAGGTCCGTTTTGAACAGTGGTATTCATCTGTGCACTTTGATATACTTCGGAGAGTAATAGTATATCCGGTTGCCAAGCTGTAATGTATTTGTTTGAATTTGATACTTCTTCTGCGTTATGTAATTTATATTCCCAACTTCTATATTTAAAAGAGGCATTGCCCAAATTGGCACACAGTATCCGTAAACTATAAGAAGTCGAATCTATTGTTGATTGAGATTTCAGCACAAAAGAGAATAAACTAAATAGAAATAGCAGTTTATTGGTCTTAATGTAATTATATGTTAATGCAAAATTCAAGTGCTGCAAATGTACAAAATTGTATTTTTTGAATCCCTCGCTGGAAATTAACTATTATGATTTATTCATTTTTCCACAATTAGCCTCAAATTCATTGGTTTTTTATTTTCGACATTTTTAAATACTTTAGCCCCCACTGCAAAGAAATATGTTTAAGCTAAACAAGTTTTACGAAACCTATGATTTATTGATAGTAATAGCTATCATATTTGGGGTCTTGTTGTTTGTTACATTATTATTCTACTTAAGAGGATTAAAAACACCAGGGGGAGAATTTAAAGAGCTTAGCGCAAGAACCAAATCATGGTGGGTAATGGCGGCCTTAATTACTGCTACTACCATATTTAATCCAATAGTACCGTATATATGTTTTGCTTTTATTTCTTTTATCACCTACCGAGAACTAATCAGTATCAGCAAAAATGTGCGAGAAAGTGATAGACATGCTATTGCAGTATCTTTTCTTTCTATACCGGTTCAATATTATTTAGCATATAAAGGCTACTACACCTTGTTTTTGGTATTTATTCCAATTTTCATGCACGTTCTTATCCCATTTTTATTGGTTTTGCGTGGCGATTTGGTAAATATTGCAAGAGCAATGGCTGTTTTACCAGGACATTTAATGCTTACAGTATTTAGCATAAGCCACATGGCCTATTTGCTGTCTTTGCCTGATTTGCCGGGTGTTTCTGCGGGAAGCGCTGGTTTAGTTTTGTTTGTAGTTTCGTTAACGGAGATAAACGATATTTTTCAATACACTTGGGGAAGTTTATTTGGACGATTTAAAATGATGAAAAAAACAAATATTCATAAAACATGGGAAGGTTTTATTGGGGGCATATTGCTTACCATTTTGGCAGGTTATTGGTTGCGATTCTTGACACCGTTTTCGGAAAAAGAAGCAATTGTTATCAGCTTTATACTTGCCATTCTAGGTTTTGTGGGCGATATTATAGGCAATGCACTTAAACAAGAAATGGGTGTTACAGACCCTAATGCCACTCTTTCGAAAAAAGGAGTAATGATAGATAGAATAGACTCATTGGCTATTTCCGCACCAGTTTTTTTTCATATTGTTTACCAATTGTATTACGCTAAATGAGAACTATTTTTTTAGGTTTTGTTTATCACCTAGTGATGCGAAATTTTCTGAAATTATTTGTTGGTGTGAAATACATTAATGAAGAGGTTTTGCGAATAAATAAACAATATATCATTGTGGCAAATCATAATAGCCATATTGATACGGTAGCAATTTTATCGGTAGTACCGTTTAAAAAACTTAAAAGTGTGCATCCAGTAGCTGCAGGAGATTATTTTGGTTCATCTCCCGTAAAAGCATTTTTTACCAAGGCATTTGTAAATGCCATATTAATTCCCAGAAAGCGTGCGGAAAAGCCCGGAGACCCCGATCCAATTGAGATTATGCAAGGCGTGTTAGCAAAAGGCGAATCTATAATTATTTTTCCGGAAGGGTCGAGAGGAGAACCTGAAAAATTTCAAAAATTCAAAAAAGGAATAGGGTTGTTGCTGAAGGATTTTCCGGACGTTCCATTTATACCGGTTTACATGCAAGGGTTAGGAAAATCGCTACCTAAAGGAGATACGGTTTTAGTTCCTCATGATTCTACTATACTTTTCGGACGACCACATTTTGTTAAATCGCAAAATGTAGATGAAATAGTTTTGCAAATTGAAGAAGCCATTAAATCAATGGAGCCAAAGCTTAACTAATGGATTTTTCTACAGTTGTCCCTTCGGGGTACTTACCTCCAATTACTTATTTTACTGCGATTTGTTCCGGAAATTCTACGGTTATTGATCAATTTGAATATTTTGAAAAACAAACGTATAGAAACCGATGCGAAATTTTATCGGCAAATGGTATTTTAAAATTGGTTATTCCGTTAGACGACAGGAAAAATAAATCGATAGTTAAAGATTGTAGAATATCGTATAAAGAAAACTGGCAAAAAAAACATTGGAAGTCAATAGAATCGGCATACAATCGCTCTCCGTATTTTGAATTTTACAAAGATGATTTCATTGCCTTTTACGAAAAATCAAACAACGTGTTTTTAATCGATTTTAATACAGATTTATTAAATCTAGTTTTAAAGCTATTAAAAATAAAAAAAGAAATCACCCTATCGTCTGAATACATAGAAAAATCGATACTTTTGAATAAGTTAGATTTGAGAACACATTTTCACAACAACTCAGAAACGATAGTACATCCTACAAAAAAATACATTCAAGTATTTTCTGACAAATTTGGGTTCGTTCCTAACTTAAGCATTATCGATTTGCTGTTTAATTGCGGCCCGGAAGCAACAAGCTATTTATAATATTAGAACGGAGCTTCTTCGTCAATATCATTCATTTTTGAGCCCTTAATTACAATGTTACTTCCAAACTCATCAGAAGGCTGCAATCCTTGTGCAGGATTGTAGTGAGTTGATTCCGAAAAACTCGGACCGGAATCTAAATTAACAAACTTAGCCAACCTGCCAATGAATCGAAGAGGAACATCTTTTAATGAACCATTTCTGTGTTTAGCAATAATTACTTCCGCTGCATCTGGCGGCAAATCAGGAGATGCGCCTTCCATGCCGTAATATTCCGGTCTATACAAAAACATTACCATATCTGCATCTTGCTCAATTGCTCCCGATTCCCTTAAATCAGAAAGTTGAGGTTTTTTATTACCACCTCTTGTTTCAACAGCACGGCTAAGCTGCGATAGCGCAATAACCGGTATATTTAGCTCTTTTGCCAAACTTTTTAACGAACGAGATATGGTACTAATTTCTTGCTCTCTATTTCCTTTATTCTCACCACCTGCGGTCATTAATTGCAAATAGTCAATTACCACCATCGATATATTGTGATTTTCTTTTAACCTACGTGCCTTTGCGCGCAACTCAAACACGGATAGGGCAGGGGTGTCATCAATAAAAATAGGAGCTTCGGCAAGTTTGCCTATTTTGGCATTTAGTTGTTGAAATTCGTGCTCTTCTAATTGCCCCTTACGCAGCTTATCGGACGATAGTTCTGCTTCGCTTGATATCAAACGATTTACTAATTGTAAGGACGACATCTCTAACGAAAATATTGCTACCGGTTTTGCAAAGTCAACCGCAGCATTTCGAGCCAAGGTAAGTACAAATGCTGTTTTACCCATGGCCGGACGAGCAGCTAAAATAATCAAATCAGAACCTTGCCATCCGGATGTTAATTTATCTAACTCTGTAAATCCACTTGGAACACCGGATATACCCGATTTTTGATTTTTTGCAATTTCAATTTGCTTAATGGCTTGCCCAATAAGGGTGCTCATTTTATCGTAATCTTTACGAATATTTCCTTGTACAATCGAATACAAGTTTTTTTCTGCATCGTCTAATAGGTCGAATACATCGGTTGTTTCATCGTACGCATTTTTAATAGTTTCGGTAGCCATGCGTATAAGTTCACGCTGAATATACTTTTGAATGATAATTCTGGCATGGTACTCGACATGGGCTGCAGATGCAACACGGTTTGTAAGCTGTGTTATAAAATAAGCTCCGCCCACCAATTCAAGTTCTCCGCGCTGTTTTAATGTATTGGTAACAGTTAAAATATCTACCGGCTGCGACTTAGAAAATAATTCTTGAATAGCACCATATATACGTTGATGCTCGTCTTTATAAAAACTTTCAGGGTGTAAAATATCCACCACGTTTGTCAAGGCGTCTTTCTCCAACATAATAGCTCCCAATACAGCTTCTTCTAAGTCTGTTGCTTGTGGAGGTAATTTTCCTTGTTCCGATATTTGTTGTTGAATTGTGCTTAATCTACGCGGTTTCCCGGTTGTTTTAAATTCTTTCTCGCTCATGTTGCAAATTTAGGATTCTAGGTTGTTAAAAAACAGCCATACACTACAATATACCTCATTTTGCTGCACTTGTAAACAAATTAATAGTTATTAACAAAGTATTTAAAGTATTACTTTAGGTAAGTCTGGTAATTTGTATTTTGAATTAACTAGGGTATTCAGCTTAACTTTAAGTATTTACCAAATAAATGTATTTTAGCCTAACCAAAATGGCTAAAAAAGATAAAAAAAACAGTTCCAATAAAGAGGTAAAAATTAACCCTTGGGTAGTTTTTACCGGCTTTTTGGCTATATCCATAATCGTGTTTAAGCCTTGTTTTTCTGCCCTACTTACCAATTGGGACGATGGTAGTTATGTTACAGATAATTTATTAATACGGTCGCTTTCGCTAAAAGATATTTTTAGTGCGTTTGTGGTAGGAAATTACCATCCAATTACCATGCTTTCCTATGCACTGGAATACCATTTTTTTAAAATAAATCCTACAGTATTTCATACAACAAATGTTTTGCTGCATGCAGTTAATTCTTTCTTGGTTTTTATTCTAGTACAAAAAATAACTAAGCAGAATTTTATTGCATTATTTACCAGTGTGCTTTTTTGTATTCATCCTTTCCATGTTGAGCCTGTGGCATGGGTTGCCGACAGAAAGGATTTGTTGGCTACGCTGTTTTTTTTACTTGGAATACGAGCATATTTACAATACATAGCTTCCAGTACAAATAAGCACTATTTTTTTGTAATTATGTTTTTTCTTTTGTCTGTATTGTCAAAAGCCACATCTGTAGTATTTCCAATTGTATTGATTCTGTTGGACTACTTATTGATGGAAAAAATAGAATTAAAAAAGTGGCTCAACAAGCTGCCTTTGCTTGCCATTTCTATTGCATTTGGCTTTCTAGCCATAAAAGCACAAAGCGATACACCTGCAATGGGCGTAAGGGTTGATTATAACTTTTTAGATCGATTTTTTTTAGGCTGCTATAGTTTTGCCTTATACATTATCAATGCTGTTTTTCCTATTAAGTTATCTGCTTATCATCCTTACCCCGTGATGCAAGCTGGGCGATTTTCGTTTTTGGTTTATTTATCCGTTATTCCTGTAATAGCAGTGGTTGGTTTGTTAATTTATTACTTGAAACAGAGACACAAACTTCCATTTGTGTTGTTGACTTTTTTCTTGGTAACTATTGGATTGCTTTTACAATTTATTCCTGTGGGGTTTGCTATAATAGCAGAGCGTTATACGTATTTGCCATTTATTGGATTGTTTGCTTTAATCGCGTTTTATTGGCATCGATTTGCAAAGCAGAAAAAATATTTTTGGATTGCCCCAATTATGTATTCATTAGTTTTGGCTTTTATTTCATTCGATCGCTGTAAAGTTTGGCAAAATAGTTTAACCCTTTGGACAGATGTTATTGAGAAATACGATAAAGCTGAATTGGCTTACTTGAATCGTGGAATTATATATGCTGGTTCGGGTCAAATTCAGAAAGGATATGATGATTTTAATAAAGCAATTGAGTCGTACCCTGATTATTTGCAAGCTTATAATAACCGAGGTTTGGCTAAATATGATTTAGGAAATGTGCAAGGTTCAATAGAAGATTTTAACAAGGCTATTCAAATTGATTCTACTTTTTACGAATCATTGAATAATAGAGGTCTTTCTTTTCTTACCCTAAAGCAGCACGATAAAGCATTTTCGGATTTTAATGCTGCCATAAAATTTAAACCCGATTTTGCCTTGGCATACTATAATAGAGGGAATGCTTTTGCAGAATTGGGCGAAATAGAGAAAGCAAAAGTTGATATACAACAAGCGGCAAATTTATATAAACAACAAAATAATTTGCAGCTTGCGAATCGGGTTTTAAATAGATTTAAAGAACTTTAAAACTTTACATTTAATTCTTAATTACTAATAAAGAACCTTTTATAATTAAGAATTAGTAAGGCTCTAATTAAATTGTTTAACAAGTAGCCTCACTAATTCTAATTATTGTTATTCATACTAAAAATACACTTTAGGCATTTCAAAATCCTCCAATCGCTATATTCCAAATGCGTAATAACCTTTTGTTCCATTTGGATAAACGCCTTCAATTAACACACCACCAAGCTTATTCTCAAGTGCAGCTTTTAAATCATCAATGGTATTTACCTTCTTTTTATCTACACTGGTAATAATAAAGCCCTCTTTTATACCTGAAACTCGAAGCTTTCCGCTGCCTAAATTTGTTATTTTTAAACCACCACCAATATTCAACTTTTTCTTTTCTTCTACTGATGCGTCTTCAAAAGAAGCACCCAACACAGAAAACACTTCGGCTGTTTCTTTTTTTACAAGATCTACATTACCATCTTTATTTTTAAGCATTACAGGAATAATCTTTTCCTTGCCATCTCGTTTAATGGTAACCATAATCTTATCTCCTGGTCTAAATCGGCTTACTTGTTCTTGTAGTTCGGGTACATTATTGATATTTACATCGGCTATTTTGCTAATAATATCTCCTTGAACTATTCCTGCTTCTTCTGCAGAACCGCCTTCTGTCAATCCCTCAACATACACACCCTTTAAATCGGAAATGTTTTTTTCTTGAGCCAACTTAGAATCCAAATCTCTAATGTTTACACCAATAAACGCTCGTTGCACTTCTCCAAATTCTAATAAATCGGCTACCACTTTTCTAACTATGTTTACCGGAATAGCAAAAGAATAACCGGTATAGGAACCTGTATTTGATGCAATAGCACTATTAATGCCAATTAAAAGACCGTTTGTTGTAACAAGCGCACCACCACTATTTCCAGGATTTACAGCCGCATCAGTTTGTATAAAAGATTCTATAGCAGGCAACCCTTTGTTATTGTTGGTTATGATATTAATATTTCTAGCCTTAGCACTTACAATTCCGGCAGTAACAGTAGAGTTTAGGTTAAATGGATTGCCAACAGCCAAAACCCATTCCCCAATTTTCAATTCGTCAGAATTGCCGTATGACAAATAAGGCAAGTTTTTTTCATCTATTTTTAAAAGTGCCAAATCGGTGGTAGGGTCTTTACCTATAACTTTGGCGGTAAAAGTACGTTTGTCGTTTAAGGTAATTTCTATTTTATCGGCTTTTGATACCACATGGTTGTTGGTAATAATGTAACCATCCGGAGAAATAATTACTCCTGAACCTGACGACATTTGCTGATGTGGCTGACGTTGTTGTGGTCCAAAAAAGAAATCGTGCCAAGGGTCAAAGCTATTATATACATTTTCCACCTCTGAAATTGTTTTTACGTGCACCACTGCATGAACCGACATGCTGGCAGATTTTGTAAAATCAATTGTATTTTCCGGTGTAGATGTATTCATATTTACATACTTTACCGGATATGGATTGGTAATGTCCGAAACAGAAGTTCCTTGAGGTGATTGCATTTTAAATCCAATGAAGGATGCCGCAACACCACCTACAAATGCAGCTAAAAAGTATCCAACTATCTTTTTCATAAGCATGTTTTTTTGTTTGTATTGTTAGTACTTAATTGTTTGTTATACTTCTTAACACAAATTTTATACCTATATTTTTTTTTGACAATTGCTTTAACAATATTTAACAAGAAACGCCTATTTATTGCTATCTTTAGGGCTAACTAGGTAATATCAATTTGTTCACTATGTCATCTTTTCGCGAAAAAGTTCAGTTTTTTTTGTTAGGACTCATGTTTGGTCTATTGGTAGGTGTTGGCTTTTTTATTTTTAAACTCGATGATTATTTTTCTGAACTTAAATTTTATAAAAATTTATCTAAGAATGTTTTAACCTCCATTAATACAGAAAAGGAAACTAGCGCTCAAGCTGAAAATAATATATCCGCTACAAAATCGAATTCCTCTGCAACAAAGTGGAAACCATCCTCAGTAAACAAAACAATGACAGACTCAATGTCAGGTTTGGCAGTTGCAGACACCACTTTTACAGCTAAGGATTCATCTGCTATTGCCAATAGTAATGAGGAAAACATTGTTATAAAAAAGGATGAATTATTGTTTACGAGAACAATTGAAATTACGGCTGTAGTGTCGGGCAACAAGTTGTTGTCAGATACAGTTGTTGAAAAATTGGCAGGGGTAAAAAATAGTCAGCCTACAGCTATTCTTGTGGAGTTTTGGCAATCGCCACTAAATTATAAGGGATATAAAATGTCAAAAAATAAATTGGTTTTGTACGGTGTATCTTCTACTGAATTGTATAAGATTTACAAGTATGAGAACACCGTGTTTTTAAAAACATCATTTGCAGCCTATAAACTTGACGTTACAAATGATTTTAAATCGTTTGATAGAGTAGAAGATGCGGCAACGCTTTCACTTCTGAATTAAATGAATATAGATTTTTATAAATACGAAGGCACAGGAAATGATTTTATCATATTAGATGATAGATCCGAATCGTTTGATGTTTCAAATCAATCAACAATAGAGAAACTGTGCGACAGAAGATTTGGAATAGGAGCAGATGGTCTAATGTTATTACGAAATTGCACCGGATATGATTTTGAAATGGTCTATTTTAATTCGGATGGAAAGCAAAGCAGTATGTGCGGAAATGGAGGTAGGTGTATCGTTGCTTTTGCAAATAAAATTGGTGTAATTAATGCCAAAACTACGTTTAAAGCTATTGATGGCCCTCATGAAGCAATAGTTGAAAAAGATGGAATCATAAAGCTTAAAATGTGTAATGTAAGCTCAATTGAAAAGAACTCCGATTTCTATTTTTTAAATACAGGATCGCCACACTTTGTCAGATTTGTGAAGGATATCGAACAACTAAATGTTTTTGAAGAGGGACGAAAAGTGAGGTATAATGATAGGTTTAAGACAGAAGGTACAAATGTAAATTTTGTCGAATTTGCCAATAAAAGTATCATAATAAGAACATACGAAAGAGGGGTTGAAAATGAAACGCTCTCTTGCGGCACAGGTGTTACCGCTGCTGCTATTGCTGCATTTATACAAGATTCATCTATTTTAGATATTGCTACAAATACGGTGTTGGTAAAGGCTAGGGGGGGAGATTTAAAAGTGTCGTTCTCAACTGCCAACAATATTTTATTTGAAAACATTTGGTTGCAAGGAGCTGCTAAGTTTGTATTTAAAGGCGTTATTACTATTTAATTTGTATGGAGTTAAGTAATTATTATACCATAAGAAACATTAACTCGGTTGATGAGTCCATTTTTGAACATGGTGTTTTTTTAGTCTTACTTAATGTTGCTAAAACTCCTCCGCACTTGGCATTAATTGCCAACGGCAAATGGTACTCTTTAGATACAAATGGGCCAACAATAAATGGAGATACCAGATTGTTGTTAAAATTAATTCAACAGAAACAGCTTAAAACAATTGTAGTAGGATTATCCTCCAAGAACATAATTGGTGAAAACATTACCACAAGCATTGCTAAAGTAATGGAGAAATACACTCGCGTGGATATACATATTGCAACTTGTTTTACTCCAATTAAAGAATTTTGTGGCAGCTTCTATAATATTAAAACCGATACAATTGATTTTGTATATGACTTACTGCCTGTTTTAGAACAGCAGAATTATATAACAGGAGTTTATGAAATTAACCTATCTTCGAATTTGACGAATAAATCGTTTCAGTTAAAAAAATATTCTATGGAAGATGTTTTTGATAGTATACGTAAACATCAAACGGTATAGATATGCTTTTGAAAGGAGAAAAAATAGAATTGCGTGCACTTGAACCAACTGATTTATCGTTACTATACACATGGGAAAACAATACTGACATTTGGCAAGTAAGTAATACTTCTACGCCCTATTCTAAATATATTTTGGAGCAGTATATTCTAAATTCGCATAACGATATTTATACTACCAAACAGCTCCGATTAATAATACAAGAAACAGTTAATGGAAATGTAGTTGGCTGTATCGATTTATTTGATTTTGATCCCGCACATTTGCGCGCAGGGATTGGAATTTTAATAGCGAACAAACAAGATAGAAAGAATGGTTATGCCACGGAAGCACTTGATTTACTTATAAAATATAGCTTTTCTGTTTTGAACTTGCAACAACTATATTGCAATATAACGGTTGACAATACAGCCAGCTGCACTTTGTTTAAAAAAATGGGCTTTGAACTAGTAGGCACAAAAAAACAGTGGATACGAACCGAAAACAACTGGCTAGATGAACAGCTTTATCAATTGATTAAACGGTAAGACAAAATATTCATCTTGCAAGCTCCCCCAAAGTAGAGCCAGTTGAAAATAGAAATTGAAAAACAGCTACTGCTGCGCGTTTAATCTATAATTATTAAATTCAGGAGGGGGGGGGACAATGAAAAAATCAAAAACACAGAGCAAATGCAATTAACACTAAAGCAATATTTTTTCAAAAAAAATGGTCATTCGGCATAGTTATTCCCTCTAACTATTATTTGTTTACAGATAATAAGGAGCAAAGACATTCGCCATTATCGAAATGGTTATTATTTAAATATTTACATGTAGAAATACCCAATAAAAATTAGTAGTAAATGAAAGATATTAATGCGGAAATGAAGATGTTGGTTTCGTTCGTAAATTCAACAACTAGAAGTTATTCAAATGAAAAGATTTTAGCCGGTAATGTTGTCCAATATTGGATAAAGTCCAATAAATATAATGGATTAGATGTTCATAGTGGAGGATACACATTATGCCTTCAGCTATATAAGGCTAATTTAGACAATGACAATTATGCAGCCTTCTCCATATTTCAAGGATCATTAGATAAGGAAGGGTATGCCGATGTATTTCAAAAAGCAAAGCCAATTAGAATTTCTAAATTTACATACCAACCCAACAATCTAGAAGGTAAGTGGCAAGATCAAGAAAATATTGAAAATGTATTTTCTTCAGAAAAACTTGCAGATATTTTTATCACAGATTTTTTGTCTACCTACAATTGAGAATTTAATGTTGTAACTTTTCAAATCTCATTATAATTCCAATTTAAAATTGATATATGTCAATGCAAAATGAAAACATACAATCTACCTTTGTTCATAATGTACAACCGATATTTCAAGAATCATAGTAAGAGATCAACAGCAGCTTTAATTATTTCAATTATAGCCACTCTAATAGCTTTGTTCAATTTGGCAACTAATCTTTCATTGTGGAATATAATCCGCTTTTGATTTTATAAAATTAATATTAGTCCATTTTGCACCACCCTGACGATTTACCATTGTAAATTGTTCTTCAAACGTTGAAAAAAGTAGAGGTATATCCGGTTAACCAATTATTCTTTTGCTCTTGTTGTTTTTTTTTGAAAATGGAGAAAAGGGTTAGATGAACTTTTTCTTTTATTTGCGCGTGTTATTATTTACAGAGGGCGCAAAAATCTATATGTTTACGCAAAACACTAGAATCCATAATAAATGTACTTGATACTACTGTGCAGATAAAATCATCGAATATATTAATTGAAACTACATCTGCCCATTAATTGCAAAAAGATATTCAGCAGAAATTCCATTTACTCATTAAGACTAAAATTTCTAATTGAAACAATCTCGAACTTAATAATAAAATGAAGAGAGAGCATTAGAATTAATGGAATACCGTTTATAATTTAAGGAGATAGATAGATAGATAGATAGATAGATAGATAGATAGATAGATAGATAGATATAATTATATGGAATTATCTTCCTTTGGGAATATTATCTTAGGTTTAAATTTTTTTGCTGCTTCAATTTTCATTCCAACATAGGCAATAATAATTACTTTATCTCCCTTACTTATTTTCAGAGCTGCCGGACCATTCATGCAAATCTCTTTAGTACCTCTTTTGCCTTTTATAACATATGTTATCAGACGCTCTCCGTTTCTGTGATTGATTACATGAACCTGTTCCCCTTCAATTAAGCTAACAGCATCCATTAAATCTTCATCAATGGTAATACTTCCGATATAATTTACATCAGCTTCCGTTATAAATGCATTGTGAATTTTTGATTTTAAAACTTGTATCTGCATATTATTGCTTTTTTAATTCCTTACAAGAGTATAAATCTAATTTGAGAGTAAAATTGATAAATGTCAATGGAATAAATATATGTAACTATTACCATTGCAATTATTAATTAATTTACTTAAAATGAAACTACAATCATTTGCCTTACATAATTACCAACAGATTCCTCAAATAAGCAAGCTTACCAAAAAACAAATAGAAGCTATTGACGTGGTTGGAAGTGTACTACCGTTTAAAACAAATAATTATGTAGTTAACGAATTAATTAATTGGGATAACCTCGATAATGATCCGATTTTTAAATTAACATTTCCACAGAGAGGGATGTTAAGCAAAAAGCATTATGATATGATGAAAATGGTGCTCGACAATACTAAAGAAAAGGATGTTATTAAGAATACAGCAAATATTATTCGAGGTGAATTAAATCCTCATCCTGCAGGACAAGTAGAACACAATATACCCATACTGAATGGGGAAAAATTAACAGGAATGCAACACAAATACAGGGAAACCTTATTGTTTTTTCCAAGCCAAGGCCAAACCTGCCACGCATATTGCACATTTTGTTTTCGCTGGCCGCAGTTTGTTGGTATGGACGAATTGAAGTTTGCCGGAAAAGAATCTTCGCATCTGAAAGATTATGTAATACAAAATAATCAAGTTACCGATATTTTATTTACAGGAGGGGATCCGATGATTATGAAAGCTAAAATATTTGCCAGCTACATTGAACCCTTGTTGGAAGCCAAGCCGGAAAACTTACAAACTATAAGAATAGGGACAAAAGCACTTGGCTACTGGCCATACAAATTTGTTTCCGATGATGATACAGATGAGCTTTTACGTCTTTTTGAAAAAATAGTAAAATGTGGCATAAATCTTTCCATCATGGCTCACTTTAGCCACCCAATAGAATTGGACACATCAATAGTAAAAACTGCAATTGCACGATTAAGAAGTGTGGGTGTTCAAATCAGAACACAATCTCCTGTACTAAAACACATCAATGATTCTCCTGAATTATGGGCGGAAATGTGGAGGAAGCAGGTTAATCTTAACTGTATTCCGTATTACATGTTTATTCCGAGAGATACTGGTGCACAGGATTATTTTGCATTGACCTTAGAAAAGGCCTGGAAAATTTTTAGGGAAGCCTATCAAAAAGTTAGTGGAGTTTGCCGGACAGTGCGTGGTCCAAGTATGTCTTGTACTCCAGGAAAAGTCCAGGTGCTTGGTGTTTCAGAAATAAAGGGAGAAAAGGTATTTGTATTACGCATGCTGCAAGGCAGAAACCCGGATTGGGTTGCTCGTCCATTTTTTGCTAAATACGATCCTGAAGCTATTTGGATGGATAATTTAAAACCCGCATTTGATGAGGACAAGTTCTTCTTTGAAGATGAATTGGAGCTAATGTTTAATGAGCGTATTTCGGATGACGAAATTGAAAATTTTGAATAACATGTAACGATTCAAAAATTGAAATAGAATGATATAATATTCACTTTATACTATCGCATTGATACCAATATTACTGTAAATAAAGTATTATTTTGGAGGGGAAGGAATAAGATTGATAGGAATAATTATAATCCTCCAATAGTATAATGTTTTTATTATCGAATTAAACTTATATTTCCATGTTGCGTTATTGTTTTATTAGCATACGTTGTGGCGTTTAGGTAATACGAATAAACTCCACTGTCTAATTGTTTATTTTTCTGTTTCCCGTCCCAACCTATTGTAATATCGGTTGTTTCAAATACTAATTCTCCCCAACGATTATATACTTTAAGCAATACATTCTTAATACAATTAGAACTTGCGTGTATATATAGAATATCGTTCTGTAAAT
>JAFLBG010000047.1 GCA_017303975.1 Bacteroidota bacterium | reverse complement strand
CCCATCGTCGTTGCCGGCGCCGCCGGCGGGCAGACCGACCCGACCCAGGTGGACATCACCATCAATTGCTAATCCAGAAACAGACAACGAAAAATCGGTGTGATCAATTATTTCAACCACATCGGCTAGTTGTATAGGCAAAAAAACGCTCTCTATGTTATGAAATCCATCTGCACGTTTTTCAACTACATTTAAACCTAAATTAATTTTACAATTAGAAAAAGCCAGCATAGCGCAAATGTAAACAATATCAAACAAATCATTTTACAGGCAAACGAATAAAAAACCAAATACAACAAGCTTATTATCAGGCACAAACAAAATATTTTAATCAAATTTAATTTTGTAAATTTGCCACCTTATAAAACACCATGACATACTTAGATTTTGAAAAACCCATTGGGGAGCTTATAGAGCAACTTGATAAAATAAAACAAGCGGCCGAGAAGGGAAAGATCGATGTTTCGAAAGCTGTAACCGATCTTGAAAATAAAATTCAAGAAAAGCGTAAGGAAATATTCCAAAACCTTACACCGTGGCAACGAGTGCAGGTTTCTAGACATCCGGAGCGCCCTTATACCTTATCGTACATAGAAGCTATAACAAACAATACATTTATAGAACTGCATGGCGATAGAACTGTAAAGGACGACAAAGCAATGATTGGCGGTTTTGGAAATATAAACGACCAAACATTTATGTTTGTTGGTCAGCAAAAAGGCAACAACACCAAAATGCGTCAGTACCGCAACTTTGGGATGCCTAATCCGGAAGGATACCGCAAAGCGTTGCGATTAATGAAGCTAGCCGAAAAATTTAACAGACCCATTGTTACGTTTATTGATACTCCCGGAGCTTACCCCGGCTTAGAAGCAGAAGAGCGTGGGCAAGGCGAGGCAATTGCAAAAAACTTATTAGAAATGACACAGCTCAAAGTGCCGGTAATATGTATTATTATTGGCGAGGGAGCATCGGGTGGTGCGTTGGGCATTGGTATTGGCGATAAAGTATTGATGTTGGAAAACACCTGGTATTCGGTAATTTCTCCGGAATCATGCTCATCTATCCTATGGCGCAGTTGGGATTTTAAAGAACAAGCCGCCAGCAGCTTAAAACTTACTGCCAACGACATGATGGCTCAAAAACTGATAGACGGAATAGTGCCGGAACCTATTGGTGGTGCACACTCTAACCCTAGCCAGATTTTTGAAACGGTAAAAAATGAAATACTTAAACAGTACAAAGACCTTAAAAAACTATCTCCGGAAGACCGAATAAACAAAAGAATTGAAAAATTTTCGGCCATGGGGGTGGTCAATGAGTAATAGATGTAGTAAATTTGCAAAGCAAAAACAAAACAATCGTATGATAAAAGTAAATAAAAGTGTATTCGTAATTTTAGGTGCTACTCTATTAATGAGTGCATGTGGCGGAAACAAAGAAGAACAAGTAGTAGATGTACAAACAACCACAGATACGCTTAGCCAAGATGTAAGAGGCGATATGACCATTTTACGAGGCAGCATTCCATCGCCTAGCGATTTAACCTCTGTTCTATCAAAAGCAGGGTACAATTACAATAAAAACTCGATGAACTCTACCTCTAAAGCATCTTCGTATAGTTCTAAATTTCAGCAAGCGGCTAATTTAGGCGGATACGGGGCTTGTTTGGGCTATGCAACTGCCTACAAACAAAACCAAGATGTAATTGATTACATGGCACAAATGAGCAAATTGGCTAAATCTATTGGCATAGATAGCGCATTTGACCCGGAGTTTATGAAAGCTGTTTCTGAAAATATAGGAAAAGAAGACACCGTAAGAAGATTAATTGATAGAGCGTACGATAAAGCAGAACGCAATTTAAGATCAAACGACCGAGTGGAAGTTACAACACTTGTTGTTGCAGGTGGATGGGTAGAAGGATTGTACATTGCTTCGGACATTATTGGCGGAAAACCAAAAGACGATAAAAATGCAATTGCATACGATCAAATTTATTCGCACATAAATGCATTGCCTTATGTGATAGACTTCTTATCGCACTTCCCTAAAAACCAAGATTGCATTAATTTATCAAAAGAATTAAAAGAATTGCGAGACATTATTGACCCACTAGCTAAAACAAAAGATTTTAACCAAGAAAATGTGGCAAAAATAAAAGAAGCAATTACACCCTTACGAAACAAAATTGTTTCGTAAAAAACATACTACTTGTTAAACAAAACGTCCTGCTAATTAGCAGGACGTTTTGTTTTTAGAAATAAATAGATGAAAAATAATAGCCACTTTATGGCGCAAACCTAGCCAAATACAGACGTGTAAGCTCCCCCAAAAGTTGAGCCCTGTAAAAATAGAAAATCGACAAGCAGCTACTGCTGCGCGCTCAATTGAGAAAATACAACTTTAACTAGAAAAACAAGTAAAAAAAGCGTATATTTGTAGTATAATTCATACATTAACTATCAAAAACACACATAATGACTGATTTTTCATACATAAATTGGTTGGCTATGAGCGATGGTGCTATTGTTGGTATGCTGGGTAGTTACATAAAACACCATCGACTGGAGCAGAATATAACACAAGATCAATTGGCTACAAACACCGGCATAAGCCGCTCTACACTGGTAGATTTAGAGCAAGGAAAAAGCGGCAACTTGCTTACATTTATTCGATTACTGAGAAGTCTTAACCTATTGAACACATTGGACGCGTTTCAAGTAAAACAACAAATAAGCCCTATTTTATTAGCTGAGCAAGCGCAAGCCCAATACAAACGAGCTTCTAAAAGAAAAAACATAAGCAAAAAACGTAATACCGATTGGTAATGATAACAACGGCTTTTGTAAAAATATGGGAACACCGTGTAGGAGCTGTTGTATGGGACTCCGCAACAGGGCTAGGCTATTTTGAGTACGATGCAGCTTTTCTGACCAAAAAGCTAGACTTATCCCCCATTAAAATGCCTATTGGGAATACTCGCAAGCCTGTATTCTCGTTCACTGAAAATAAAGAGAGCGCTACCTTTAAGGGATTACCAGGATTGTTGGCAGATGTATTGCCCGACAAATATGGAAATGCATTAATTAATGCGTGGCTCACAACCCAAGGCAGGCCTAGCGATAGTTTAAATCCGGTAGAACTACTTTGTTTTATTGGCACACGTGGAGTTGGAGCATTGGAGTTTGAACCTGCTATACCAAAAGATAAGAGCCAAGCAACCTCCTTAGAAATAAGCAGTTTAGTAGCTATAGCAGAAAAAATAATACACAATAGAAAAGATTTTAGCAGCAGTCTTAAAAAGAATGAAGAAAAAGCGTTGTTAGATATTTTAAAAATAGGCACATCTGCCGGGGGCGCCAGAGCCAAAGCATTGATAGCCTACAACCCTAAAACAAAGGAAATACGAAGCGGACAAGCCGATGCACCGAAAGGCTTCTCGCATTGGATAATAAAATTTGATGGCGTTACCGATAAGCAATTTGGTGCATCGAGCGGTTATGGGCGCGTAGAGATGGCTTACTACTTAATGGCTAAAGATGCCGGCATTGAAATGATGGAAAGCAGGCTACTAGAAGAAAACGGCCGCGCTCACTTTATGACCAAGCGATTCGACCGATTACCCAATAACGAAAAGCTCCACATGCAAAGCTTTTGCGCCCTGCAGCATTATGATTTTAACGATATTACTTTATACAGTTACGAACAACTGTTTGAAACCATGCGTATGCTAAGCTTACCTTACCCGCAAGCAGAGCAGCTTTACAGGCGAATGGTGTTTAATGTACTGGCACGAAATTGTGACGACCACACCAAAAACTTTGCCTTCTTGATGGATAAAACCGGCAAATGGCAACTATCTCCGGCCTATGATATTTGCCACGCTTACCGCCCAGAAAGTGAATGGGTAAGCCAACAATCGTTAAGTGTAAATGGGAAAAGAAAAAACATTACCCGAACAGATTTACTTGCTGTTGCAAAGCAAATGAACATAAAAAAAGCAGATGCACTAATTACCGAAATTGCAGAAGTAGTAAGCAATTGGGAGCACTATGCAAAAAAAGTAAAGGTGAATAAAAAATTGATGAAGGCGATAGGAAAAACATTGGAGAATAATAACGTTCTTTAATTTTAGTAACTTAAACTATGTTGTGATTAACAAAAAGTACTATTAAAACTAATTATAAATACTTACAAACGTTTACAAATACGCTTGCGCAAATCTGCAAGTTATGACCAAATTTTGACATGAACACATACAAACTCCTCTTATTGTTATCTTTTCTGTTAACTCTTGGCTCATGCGATCCAGTTCACAGCATCAAGTTAGAGAACAAGACGAAAGACAAAATTGATTTATTTTATAATCATTCTGGAGATATCGAAATCACATCTCCCTTGGAAATTAAAACGGTGGAAATAAAAGGTGAGAAATGGAATAAATTAACGTTAGACTCAAACCAATATATTTATATCGGACAAATCATTGCAAACTATACCCCTGAGCCGACAGACCTTACAATAGAAAAGTTAATAGTGGTGTTTGGCTCAGACACAATATATTTACGAGGGAAAAATGCAATCTATTCTACACTCTATCGAGCAGACAAACTTGACTGGAGGTTAACAATAAAAAAATAAACCTGGCCATAACAGCGGCCAAAATCAAACGGGCTGACGAGCTGCAACCCAACCTTAGCTTAGCGCCCCCCGTACGCGCTAAGCTGAAGACAAGGCAGTGAGATGGAGCTTAGTGCGTAATATTTCTTGTAAGCTGTGCTTTTAGCCCTTGTTGGTGTTGTCACCAACAAGTGACCAATTCGCCTACATCAGTCATTTCTCCGCCACCTACAAAACCCTTTTTCTAATTCACCATTTAGGTTAAATTTGTACATTATAACTAAAATACTACTATGCAAACCATTGCTCCTTATAAACCCAAAAACAAAATTCGTATTGTAACGGCTGCTTCCTTATTTGATGGGCACGATGCCGCCATTAATATTATGCGCAGGATTATTCAGGCAACTGGCGTAGAGGTTATACACCTTGGGCACGACCGCTCCGTGAAAGAGATTGTTGATTGCGCCATACAAGAAGATGTGCAAGCCATTGCTATTACGAGCTACCAAGGCGGGCACGTAGAATTTTTTAAATACATGTACGATTTGCTGAAGGAAAAAGGATGTCAACAAATTAAAATATTTGGTGGCGGTGGTGGAACCATTCTACCTGCTGAGATTGAAGAGCTTCACCAATACGGCATTACCCGCATTTATTCTCCAGACGATGGCCGCGCCATGGGCCTGCAAGGCATGATCAACGACATGATTGAAAAATGTGATTTTGCGACTGGCACCAATTTAAATGGAGAAGTAAAACACATAGATAAAAAAGAAGCTAAATCAATTGCCAAACTTATTTCGGCAGCCGAGAATTTCCCTGCTGAGTCCGCTGTATTCATCAAAGAAATTGATGCAATAGCAAAAACAAAAAAGATTCCTGTTTTGGGAATTACCGGAACAGGAGGAGCTGGAAAATCATCTCTAGTAGATGAATTGGTTCGCAGATTTTTATTAGACTTTAAAGACAAGAACATTGCTATTATTTCTGTAGATCCTTCGAAACGCAAAACAGGAGGGGCTTTGCTAGGCGATAGAATTCGCATGAATTCCATTAGCAACGACCGTGTGTACATGCGCTCGTTAGCTACACGACAAAGCAATTTAGCATTATCTAAATACGTGCAAGAAGCTGTAAACATTGTAAAAGCAGCAGGGTATGATTTAATTATTTTAGAAACATCGGGCATTGGGCAAAGCGATACAGAAATATTGGATCACTCGGATGTATCGCTATATGTAATGACACCTGAATATGGCGCTGCTACTCAGCTCGAAAAGATTGACATGCTGGACTTTGCAGATGTTGTGGCCTTAAACAAATTTGACAAACGAGGCGCATTGGATGCGATACGCGATGTAAAAAAACAATACAAGCGCAATAGACAGCTGTGGGATGCAGACGACAGCACACTTCCAGTATTCGGCACCATCGCATCTCAATTCAACGATCCAGGCATGAACACCTTATACAAGGCTGTAATGGCAAAGATTGAAGAGAAAACAGGAATCGCGCTCCACTCCTCTTTATTGGCAACAGGAGAAATGTCGGAAAAAATATTTATCATACCGCCTGCCAGAACCCGCTACCTAAGCGAAATATCGGAGAATAACAGAAATTACGACAAGTGGGTAAGCGAACAATGCGAAATTGCCGACAAACTATTTGGTATCAAAAAATCAATTGAGTCGATTAGAGAAACCAGTATTGACGATAAAGACAGACTGATTAAAAAACTAGAAGAAACCTATGCAGAGATAGAACTGAAGTTGGATGGGCAATGCAAGAAAATACTGCAAACCTGGGATGCTAAAGTAGCTAATTACAAAAACGAATTTTATGTGTATAAAGTTCGTGACAAGGAAATAAAAATTAAGACACACACAGAAAGCTTATCGCACCTGCAAATCCCGAAAGTGATAACACCTCGCTACAAAGGTTGGGGAGATATTTTGCGTTGGAACTTATCGGAAAATGTACCGGGTGAATTCCCTTATGCTGCAGGCGTATTCCCCTTTAAGCGCGAAGGCGAAGACCCAACACGCATGTTTGCCGGAGAAGGCGGACCAGAACGTACCAACAGACGCTTTCATTATGTTTCGCTAAACATGCCTGCCAAACGCTTATCCACAGCCTTCGACAGCGTTACACTATACGGAAGAGACCCAGAGTATCGTCCGGACATTTATGGAAAAATAGGAAACTCAGGTGTTTCTATTTGTTGTTTGGATGATGCCAAAAAATTGTACTCCGGATTTAATCTTGCAGATCCTGCTACTTCTGTATCCATGACCATTAATGGTCCGGCAGCAGTGCTTACCGCATTTTTTATGAATGCGGCTATTGATCAACAATGTGAAATTTACATCAAACAAAACGGACTTGAAAAAGAAGTAACAAAAAAGATAGAAGATATTTATAAAAAGAAGGGCACCAAACGTCCTACCTATCAAACTTCCTCCCTTGAGGAAGGTCAGGAGGGTGTTCTTCCAGAAGGCAACAATGGCCTAGGGCTCATGCTGCTTGGTGTTACGGGCGATCAAGTTTTACCAAAAGATGTGTACGAAAAAATTAAAACCGACACCTTAAAAGCAGTGCGCGGTACTGTTCAAGCAGACATTTTAAAAGAAGACCAAGCACAAAACACCTGTATTTTTTCCACCGAATTTTCGTTGCGCTTGATGGGCGATGTACAACAATATTTTATTGATAAAGACATTCGCAATTTTTATTCGGTTTCTATAAGTGGCTACCACATTGCCGAAGCGGGCGCCAATCCTATTTCACAATTGGCATTCACCTTGGCAAATGGTTTTACCTATGTAGAATATTATTTGAGCCGTGGGATGGACATCAATAAATTCGCTCCGAATTTATCGTTCTTCTTCTCCAATGGCATTGACCCTGAATATGCTGTAATAGGCCGTGTGGCAAGGCGCATTTGGGCTAAGGCGATGAAATACAAATACAAAGCCAACGAACGTTCGCAAATGTTGAAGTATCATATTCAAACATCGGGCCGCTCGCTGCATGCACAAGAAATAGATTTTAACGACATACGTACAACACTACAAGCGCTGTATGCGATATACGATAATTGCAATTCGTTACATACCAATGCCTATGATGAAGCCATCACCACACCTACAGAAGAAAGCGTGCGCAGGGCAATGGCCATACAGCTTATCATTAATAAAGAATTGGGCTTAGCTAAAAACGAGAATCCGTTGCAGGGCTCGTTCATTATTGAAGAATTGACTGACCTAGTGGAAGAAGCTGTACTAAGCGAGTTTGACAAAATTACCGAGCGAGGTGGTGTATTAGGCGCGATGGAAACCATGTACCAGCGAGGAAAAATACAAGAAGAGAGCTTGTATTACGAAACATTAAAACATACAGGAGAGTTTCCAATTATTGGAGTAAACACGTTCTTATCTTCAAAAGGCTCTCCAACTATTAGTCCGAAGGAAGTGATACGTGCAACGAAAGAGGAAAAAGAATATCAAATAACTATGTTGAGTGAATTGCATAAATCAAATTCATCATTAACAGCACAATTACTCAGCGATCTTCAATCGGCCGCTATTCAAAACAAAAATATTTTTGAAAAATTAATGGAAGCCGGAAAGTATTGTTCCTTAGGGCAAATTACCGCTGCGCTGTTTGAGGTCGGAGGGCAATATCGAAGAAATATGTAAATATACTATCCGTAGATCCGCCCACTGGCAGATGTAAGAGAAGTTTCGGAGGAATTTTAGTTTAGAAAATTTTTAAATTATTGAGAATAAAAAATGTGGCATACCAAAATGAAAAATGCATCTATCAATACATCAAAAATTTTGATTTCACTGTTTCTTTATATTTTCTTTAGCTCAAATCTTATTAGCAGCGACAGTACGCATGTAAAAACTATACAAAAAAAAGTAGATGATATTGATAAACTAGTGAGTACCTATAAGGAAATTAAATATAAAAACACCTGTGGTGTAATTGATGGTTCTTTGAAAATGTACGATGCAAATAATAAAATTGTAAAAGTTTCAGACAATGGTATCGGAGATGGTCACTTAGCTGCAAGTAAGTGGTCGCACACGTTTTATTATGAAAATGAGGAATTGATTTTCTCGAAAAAATCGTTAACATATTATAATGATCGAACTGAAAAAACTAGAACAGACGAAACTCTCGAATATTTTATAGCCAATCAACTAATAATTCAAATAATAAATGGAAAAACAATAAGTCTGAAAAAAAAAGAATCGATTAATGCCAACGACTATAGGTATCAATTACTCCTTATTAAAACAAAAGAAGAGTTGAATAGGCTTAATTGCCCTCCTGAACGCAAATAGTAACCCCTCGTTGAGTGAAGCGTCTCGCTACACTCTGATTTAACAAGGTCTCCAGCCTAATGAATTTACACATTTATTCGCACTAGAAAAACACAGCAAAATTGAGTAAATTTACACTGTTTATAAACAAACCATGTTTCACTCTTATATACAAAACATGTGAGAAATATCTACTTTAGAGTTGAAACCATTTTAACTACTAGGATGAAAAATTGCACACTGTTAATTATTTTAATTCTATGGGGAAATTTACTCAAGGGAGAAATTCTCGATAAGTATTGTGGGACAATTGAAACAAGTATTCTACCCTTTATTTTACAAATAGTAATTTTTTCATGCATTAGCTTTGTATTATGCAAAAAAAACAAAGGATTTATTTTTACAATTCCCATAATTCTAATCTTATTTTTTTGGTTCTACCCAATTGCTAATAATGATTTAGATGGCACAGGAAACCTAATTGAAATTTATTCTGAGATGAGTTATAACGGAAATAGCAATGATGAATGTGCACTTTATTTCAATCCAACTCTATTTATTCTTGGAATAGCAACCATAATAATATCGGGTGTGATTGGCAGAAGATCGGGTCAATCACCTAAATAGTAGTTTTATTGTAAAAAACTACCGCCCGCCTGTTGAGTGTAGCGTCTAGCTACACTTCAATTTAAAAGGCACTCACTCATCCACGTTTGTAACTAGGATGTATTTATTATGCGTTTGCAACGTCCTTCCAAAATTTTTTTTTAATAAACAGCATTCATTCGCATTTTTCGGGTTAAAATTGCCTATTCATCAACAACTAATTGTTCATTTCAAGCTACTAGCAAAAGTGCTATTCCCATTTCATTTTTTATATTTGTACTACACCATATAGTTTACACCAAATAAACACCATGCGCTTAATAGCCTTTTTATTTTTTCAACTTCTGCTATTAAGTTCCATTGCTATAAGTCAAGTAATCATTAAACACCCAAATGGCCTTATTAAAGAAAAAGGAGACACGTTAAACGGCTTTAAACATGGCGTTTGGGAGTATTACGATTACCAGGGCTATTTGATTGAAAAATACACCTACTCAAAAGGTATCAAACAAGGTGAAATGGTTATTTACCACGACAATGGCGAAGTAAAAGAAAAGGGAAATTTAGTAAGTGGAAAATACGAAGGCGAAATACTTAGCTATTATAGCAATGGCAAGCTTTTTCAAAAAAGAACCTTTGTAAACGGTATAGAAAACGGTGAGTTTATTTTATATTTTGACGATGGAAACCCTAAGAAAATTTGCACATACACCAATGGAAAATTAAATGGCGAATTGATTGAGAATTACGAAAACGGAAATAATAAGCTAAAAGCCAATTACCAAAACGGCAAGCTGGACGGGCAATGGACACGCTATTTCCCAACCGGTCAAATGAAAAAAACCGGAAAATATATGAATGGAAAACGAACAGGAGATTGGATGCTGTACGATGAAGATGGGGAAATTATTAAAAAACATGAGTATTAGTATTAGTAATAAACTGCATTTGCATTTTACGGCTAACCAATTTTATAACAACACCCACCTACTAACATGATAGTCGATAAATTAGAAAACATCACCATTTATAATGGTCTAGGAGATAGATTTAAAAAGGCATTCGAATACCTTACTAAAACTAATTTTAAAGAATTAGAAAACGGAAAATATAGTATTGAAGAGGATACGATATTCGCAATTGTAATGGAATACGCAACCAAAGATGCGAACGAATGCAAATTAGAGGCGCACAAAAAATATGCAGACATACAATACATCATTGAAGGAGAAGAACAAATTGGAGTTGCCATTTTAAAAAATCAAATACCTACAACCGCTTATAACTCTGAGAAAGACTGTGCTTTCTACACCGCGCCCATTTCACTCATAAAATTGGAAACAGGTCTATTTGCTATTTTCATGCCGCATGATATTCACATGCCGGGAATACAAGTAAACGAAAGCAAATCACTAAAAAAAGTAGTTGTAAAAGTTAAACTATAAAACCGATAATAATTCCATGCTAACCATAAACCCGAAAGAGGTAAAAACATCTGTATTACACTCTTACCTATTAGGAGCTGTAGCACCACGACCTATTGCTTTTGCAAGTACGATTGATAAAAATGGAACTCCCAATTTAGCGCCATTTAGCTTTTTCAATGTATTTAGTGCAAACCCACCCATTGCAATATTTTCACCGGCAAGAAGCGGTAGAACTGGCGCTACTAAGCACACCTACGACAACATAAAAGAAGTACCCGAAGTAGTTATCAATGTTGTTAACTATAATATTGTACAACAAACATCGCTTGCAAGTACCGAATACCCTAAGGGAACAAATGAATTTGAAAAGGCAGGATTTACCCAAATCAAATCAGAATTAATAAAACCTTATAGAGTAAAGGAATCTCCCGTGCACTTGGAATGTAAAGTAAATCAAGTGATAGAACTCGGAACACAAGGCGGTGCGGGCAACTTGATTATTTGTGAAGTTGTACTCATGCATATCGATGAAACAGTTTTAGATGCTAATAAAAACATTGACCCATTTAAAATTGATTTGGTAGCAAGGCACGGAGGAAATTGGTATTGTAGAGCAAATGGCGACTCACTTTTTGAAGTTGCCAAACCTCTGTTAACAATGGGAATTGGCGTAGATCAAATTCCGGCATCAATAAAAAATAGCAGCGTTCTAACCGGTAATAATTTAGGGCAATTGGGAAATGTAGAAAAACTGCCCTCAACCGAAGAGATAAATGCATTTAAAAATACGCTTGAACAGAGGTTGGCTTCGTACAAGGGAAATACACACAACAAAATTCATTCTGTTGCACAACAGCTATTGGCTGAAAACAAAGTTCACGAAGCATGGATGACGCTTCTATCCGAATAAATATCTGTTTTAATCTAAAATAATTCTTCAAAATCTACTACCTTAGGAAGAAGAAGAAATTGGCTTGAATACAAATTATTTAGACACCCCAATTGAATACATCAAAGGCGTAGGGCCTCAGCGTGCCGATGCGCTAAAAACAGAGCTGCATATTTTTTCGGCAGAAGACCTTATAAAACATTATCCATATAGATACGTTGACAGAACTAAGTTTTACAAGGTACGCGAAATAAATGCCGACATTCCCTATGTACAGGTAATGGGGAAAATTATTGATATGCGCACTGTTGGCGAAAAAAGAGCCAAACGATTTATTGCTACATTAAAAGATGAAACAGGAGAAGTTGAGTTGGTTTGGTTTCAAGGCATTCGTTGGATTGAAGAGAAAATCAAATACCACACTACCTATATTATATTTGGACGTCCAAATATATATAACGGAAAAATTAACCTGCCCCATCCTGAAATAGAAGAAAAAAACGAAGAAAACACTACACTTGCCAGTGCATGGCAAGCTCTGTACAACACTACCGAAAAATTAAAATTCAAAGGTCTTGATAGCAAAGGAGTTGGAAGAATAATAAAAACAGCCGTTAGCGGGCTTGCTACACATCCCATAGAAGAGACAATTCCAAAAACTATAATTCAGGAATTAAAACTACTCGATATTTCATCTGCCCTAAAAAATATTCATATCCCGGCAAATGCCGATTTACTAAAGCATGCAGAATACAGACTAAAATTCGAAGAGCTTTTTTATGTTCAACTTAAACTGTTGCGCAGCAAATTAATCAGACAAAAAACATATGCCGGGTTTCAGTTTTCAAAAGTGGGAGATTACTTCAATAATTTTTACAACAACCATTTACCCTTCCCTTTAACCAATGCGCAAAAGCGCGTTATCAAAGAAATTAGAGTGGATATGGGTTCGGGCAAGCAAATGAATAGGTTGCTGCAAGGCGATGTAGGCAGCGGAAAAACATTGGTTGCTTTAATGACTATGCTTATTGCGCTAGATAATGGATTTCAAGCCTGCTTAATTGCACCTACCGAAATACTTGCACAACAACACTTCCAAACACTCTCGCAATTATTGCAACCAATGAATATTAAAATTGGCTTACTCATTGGATCTTCTAAAACCAAGGCTAGAAAAGAATTACACGAATTGTTGCGCAACGGAGAAATGCATTTATTAATTGGGACACACGCCCTACTGGAAGATGAAGTGCAATTTCAAAATTTAGGATTGGTTGTTATTGATGAGCAGCATCGATTTGGTGTTGCACAACGTGCACAAATGTGGAAAAAAAACACACAACCTCCACATGTATTGGTAATGACGGCAACTCCCATTCCACGCACCTTAGCCATGACATTGTATGGAGATTTAGATGTTTCCGTTATTGATGAAATGCCTCCCGGGCGTAAACCCATACAAACCATACACCGCTTCGATTCGCAGCGACTAAAAGTATTTGCTTTTATAAAAGAAGAAATACAAAAAGGCAGACAGATTTATGTTGTGTATCCATTAATTGAAGAGTCTGAAAAACTTGATTTGAAAAATTTAATGGAAGGATACGAAAGTATGGTAAGAGAATTTCCATTGCCCAACTACCGCATTAGTATTGTGCATGGAAAGATGAAACCCGCAGATAAAGATTTTGAAATGCAGCGCTTTGTAAAAGGCGAAACACAAATAATGATTGCAACTACCGTAATCGAAGTAGGCGTAAACGTGCCCAATGCAAGTGTAATGATTATAGAAAATGCAGAACGATTTGGATTATCACAATTGCACCAATTGCGTGGACGTGTGGGAAGAGGTGCGGAAAAATCGTATTGCATTTTAATGTCGTCATACAAACTCTCTACAGAAGCCAAAACACGCATAGAAACAATGGTTCGAACTGTTGATGGATTTGAAATAGCCGAAGTAGATTTACGACTAAGAGGCCCCGGAGACATAAGCGGTACGCAACAAAGCGGGTTAGTTGATTTACGACTAGCAGATTTGGCTAAAGATGCTCACATCTTGCAACAAGCTCGTAACATAGCATCTGAGCTTTTGAGCACGGATCCAAATTTAGAAAAACCGGAACATAAATGTGTGGTAATTAATTTGAAAAGACTCAGAAAAGACCGACCAAACTGGAGTAGAATTAGCTAATAACTACACAACATCTTTCTTCTCAAGAGTATTAGAATCATCAGCTAGAGATTCATTGCTCGCAGTAGTTGTAGATTCCAACTTAGAACTTTCGGGCTTATTGGTTGTAAAAAAAGATTTTTGAAATACCAATACAATACCTACACCAACACTAATAGATGCATCGGCTATATTAAACACAGGTCGAAAAAAAATAAACTCTTCGGTGCCCCAAATAGGAAACCATGCAGGAAAATGGCCTTCGATAATTGGAAAATAAAACATATCCACTACCCTACCCTGCAAAAAACTAGCATATCCGCCATCGGCAGGCAAAAACTCTGCTACTTGAAAATTACTATCCGAAAACAAAACACCATAAAATAAGCTGTCTAAAATATTTCCAATGGCACCTGCCATTATAAGAGCAATACTATAAATAAACCATTTATGCGACTCATTTTTTTTAATCATAGAATACAACAGCCATCCTAGTGCACCCACAGCTACTAATCTAAATATGCTCAGAAAATATTTGCCATAATCGCCTCCCAACTCCATTCCAAAAGCCATTCCGTTATTCTCTGTAAAATGTATAATAAACCAGTCTGCTATATGAAATTCTTCTCCCAAAAACATATGTGTTTTAATCCATAGCTTCAAGGCTTGGTCGAGCAGCAAAACTGAAAATATTAGCAGAATAACTCTTTTTCCCACACGAATTACTTTTAAACAATAAAGCCACCCTTTGACTATATGCTCGGGGTGACTTTATTTAAATTATTGGTTTATTAAAACTTAGCTTGATCTAATTTAGCATCAATACTTAGTGTAGCATGAGGTACACTTCTTAAACGTTCTTTAGAAATTAATTTACCGGTTGCTCTACAAATACCATACGTTTTATTCTCGATACGAATTAATGCATTTTGCAAATTTTGTATGAATTTCTCTTGACGAGCAGCCAACTGCGCTGTTTCTTCTTTTGACAACACATCAGAGCCATCTTCCAACAATTTAAAGGTAGGAGATGTATCGTCTGTACCGTGGTCATCTTTATGAGACAACGTACTTTTCAACAACTCATAATCTTTTTTAGCCTCATCTAATTTTCTCAGTATAATTCCCTTAAACTCTAACAATTCTTTATCTGAATAGCGGCTTCTGTCATCCTTATTTATTTGAGGTTTTGGAACCACAGGATTCAATTTATTAGGCTTTACAATAGTTTGCTGACGTGGCAACGAAATAGACGATTCTTTTCGTTGTGCCGCTGCATTACCCATGTTATCATCATCAATCGAAGATGATGACTCTACCTCTTTCTTACCAACAGGCTTTTTAGCTTCAGGTATATTTCTCGATGAATTTGTTGTATCTACTGACATTTTTTTAATAGGTATGTTTTTTAATGGCTTTTGAGCTGTTACCACTTTCTTTGCAGAAACCTTAGGAGTACTTTTTACTACAACCTTAGCTTTCACTACTTTCTTAACAGCAGCCTTTGTAACTTTCTTAACTGGCTTCGCAACTTTTTTAGCAACGACTTTCTTAGCAGGCTTTACAACCTTTTTAGCAACCACCTTTTTAGCAGGTTTAGCAGCTTTCTTTGCTACAGTTTTTTTAGCAGCTACCTTTTTCACAACTTTTTTAGCTGGTTTGCTAACCTTCTTTGCCGACTTAACTGGAGCTTTAGCCGACTTTTTTACTACCTTTTTCTTAGCCATGCTTATTAATTTAATTTTGTTATTGAAATAATTGTTTTAACTACATCATCAACCTCAATAAGTTCTCCGTCTTGTGGAGGAATGGTTGTCACCAATTCAAGTGAGGAAGCCAATGTTTCCGCGCAAATATAATTCAAATTATTTGAAATTGCAGTATCAATTTCGTTATGTGATTGTATTTTTAAAACGATTCTGTCGGTAACCTCAAAAGCCTTGTCTTTCCTCAGATTTTGAATTCTATTAATAATTTCACGAGCTATCCCTTCCTGCCTTAAACTATCTGTAATTGTAATATCTAGGGCAACTGTGTATTTTCCGTCTGTTGCAACAAGCCATCCAGGAATATCTTCGGATGTAATTTCAACATCCGCCAATTCCAATTTAAATGATTCATTTGCATCAATTACAAGTTGAATAAATCCTTGCTTCTCGATTGTACTAATGTCTGATTGCCCAAAGCCATTTACCAATGCGGCAATAGCTTTCATGTGCTTACCGGCTCTAGCTCCCAACGACTTAAAATTAGGCTTTATCTTTTTCACCAAAATTCCGTCCGTTTCCTTCATGTACTGCAACTCCTTCACATTCACTTCAGCCAAAATCAAATCTTTTATAGCCTCCAATTGATGCTGAAAATGAGCATCTAAAATAGGAATCATAATTTTCCCTAACGGTTGTCGCACACGTATTTTATGCTTTTTACGCAACGAAAGTACCATGGACGATACCTTTTGAGCAATTTCCATTTTCTCTTCCAAAAGTTCATCTATTAATGATTCGTTAGCCTTTGTAAGGTAGGACAAGTGAACTGATTCGAATACACTAGCATTTTTCACAGCCCCACTCGTAAGATTTTTATATAACCAATCAGAGAAAAACGGTGCAAAAGGGCTTGATAATTGAGCCACCACATTCAAACACTCGTACAATGTTTCATACGCAGCTTTCTTATCTGCCGTAAGTTCTCCTTTCCAAAAACGCCTACGCGATAGACGTATGTACCAATTTGACAAATGTTCATCTACAAAATTCTCGATAGCACGTGCCGCAGGCGTTGGATCGTAATCGTCCATAAACCGCGTAACATCTTTAACCAATGAATGTAGTTTAGATATAATCCATCTGTCTAATTCTATGCGTTGCGTGATAGGAGTTACTTTATTTTCATCGAATTGAAAATTGTCAATATTGGCGTACAATGCAAAGAAAGTATATGTATTGTACAATGTGCCAAAAAACTTCCTCTGAGCCTCTGCAATGCCCTCTAAATCAAACTTAAGATTATCCCAAGGAGAAGCATTAGTAATCATGTACCAGCGTGTAGCATCTGGACCATATTTTTCAAGTGTTTGGTAAGGATCAATTCCGTTACCCAAACGCTTGCTCATTTTATTTCCATTTTTATCTAACACCAATCCGTTGCTAACAACATTCTTAAAAGCAACAGAATCGAAACACATAGTAGCAATAGCGTGCAATGTGAAAAACCAGCCTCGAGTTTGATCTACACCTTCAGCAATAAAATCAGCAGGGAAATATTTTTTATCGTCAATTAACTCTTTGTTTTCAAATGGGTAGTGCAGCTGTGCATAAGGCATAGCACCGGAATCAAACCATACATCTATCAAATCGGTTTCACGGTACATAGGCTCTCCTTTGGAAGACACAAGAATAATATCATCAACATAAGGACGATGCAAATCGAATGTTGAAGCATGAATATCAAATTTAGAGTCAATACCTTTTTCTTTAGCTTTATCAAGCTCTTTGGTCAATTCTTCTATAGAACCAATACATTTTTCTTCACTACCATCTTTTGTTCTCCATATTGGTAATGGTATTCCCCAAAAGCGCGAACGAGAAAGATTCCAATCTTGTAGGTTTTCGAGCCAATTTCCAAAACGCCCTGTACCGGTAGATTCCGGCTTCCATTTAATTGTCTTGTTCAACTCCACCATTCTATCTTTGAGTGCAGTTGTTTTTACAAACCAAGAATCAAGCGGATAATAAAGCACCGGCTTATCGGTACGCCAACAATGCGGGTAATTATGCTCGTACGTTTCTTTCTTGAATAATTTACCTTCTTCCTGAAGCTTAAGTATAATACGGTCGTCAACGCTTAGATATACTTTTAAGTCTTTTATTTTTCCGTTGGCTTCCAGTACCCTTTTTTGCTTTTCGAATTCAACTTGTTTCTCTTCATCGTTTAAATAAGCTTCTTTCACAAACTCATCGCCAAATAAGAAAACACCATCTTGCACTTCGCGCAAAAATTTACCACGTTTATCTACCAAGGTAAGTGAATCAATTCCATTTTGTTTGGCTACCCGAAAATCGTCAGCACCAAAACTAGGTGCAATATGCACGATACCAGTACCATCTTCGGTTGTAACGAAATCGCCAATCAAAACTTTAAACGCAACGCCTTCAGGCTTAACAAATGGCAATAGCTGTTCGTATTCTAAGCCTGCTATTTCAGATCCTTTAAACTCTGATAAAATTTCGAATGGAATATTCTTATCTCCAGTTTTATACTCTTCAAACTTCAATTCTTTATTTTTCTCTGAAAAATATTTTCCTACCAAATCCTTTGCAAGGATTGCTGTAATTGGCGTTCCTGTAAATGGATTAAATGTTCTTACTGAAACATAAGTAATATTCTTACCAACAGCCAAAGCTGTATTTGATGGAAGTGTCCAAGGAGTAGTTGTCCAAGCGAGAAAAAAAACATCGTTCTTCGTTACTCCCGCTCTATTTCCATCAATTAACTTTTCAACTTTCAACTTTGAACTTTCAACTATTTTAAACATCGCCACCGCACTCTTGTCTTTCACATTGCGGTAAGATCCAGGCATATTCAATTCATGGGAACTAAGTCCAGTACCAGCTGCAGGAGAATAAGGTTGAATAGTATAGCCTTTATAAATTAATCCCTTTTTGTATAGGTTTTGCAACAACCACCAAACACTTTCTATGTATTTATTATCATTGGTTACATATGGATTTCTCATATCTACCCAATACCCCATCATTCGTGTTAGTTCTTCCCATTTATCGGTATATTTCAAAACCTCTTTCCTACAAGCTTGGTTATAATCGTCAACAGAAATTTTTGTACCGATATCCTCTTTTTTAATTCCCAATGTTTTCTCTACAGCAAGCTCAATAGGCAATCCGTGGGTATCCCAACCCGCCTTGCGCTTTACCTGTTCGCCTTTAAGCGTATGGTAGCGACAATAAATATCTTTTATGGTACGCCCCATTACGTGATGAATTCCAGGCATTCCATTGGCAGATGGAGGACCTTCGTAAAATACAAACGGAGCTTTGCCTTCGCGAGTAGAGATAGACTTTTCGAACACTCCGTTACTTTCCCAAAAAGATAAAACATCTTTACCAATTTGAGGAAGATTAAGTTGCTTGTATTCGGGATATAGTTTTGACATACTAAAAAATTCTATTTACTAAATTTTAACTATTCGTTTTTCTTTAAAAATAAACAGAAAACTTAAAGAAAAAACAAGTGGCAAATATACCATTTTTAGTACGATACACCTAAGATTGGATGTCCTTATTTAACTTCATAAACTCGAAACACTTCTTTGGAAGTAATTAGCTGAATTGGTTTGTAGACTAGCGTTTGCGAGTCGACATCAAAACTAACAAATCCCTTTCCGGATAAGGATTTCAAAGCAAATGAATTATCTTCTAAAAATATAAATTCATATGATTGGCCAACAAATTCATCACTCACACCAAGGTTAGTACTCCACATCCATTTGATGGTATCGCCATTTATGGGTACAAATTTGAAGAGACAGGAGTCGTCCGGGAAAAACTTAGTTGCAAATAAGCGTTCGTTTCTTTTCGACACAAAAAAAGTATTGGAAGACCTTATATAAAAGGGGGGGCCTGCTAAAATTTCAGCTTTGGTATATTCTTCAGGTAATCCTTTTTTTGATCGCACAGGATCGGTTGGTCTTAATTTAGATTTATACTCGTATGATTTCTTTGTACTTCCTAAAACAGAAAAATAGGAGTTCTTTGTATTGGCATCCCAATGCAGTACACCAACATTGTATTGCCATGTTTGAAACATATTTACAACAATTATAAATACAAGTACACAACTAAAAATAAATTTACTCCTCCTACTTGAATACATACAGTCTTGAAATGTAACAGCCATTGGAATTGCAAGTATTGGATACACATCTATTAAAGGGCGCATTCCATATGATCCTCCATACCACCAACACCACCAAGAGAACGTAACGTACAAAAACACAGGAAAAACAAAAACAACAAACAAAAAAATCTGTTTTACTTGCGAACTTATATATTTTAAGCCCCAAAGTGCAAAAAGCATTAGAGGGGTATATATAAGCCATCCTTTTCTAAAGCCAATTAAACCTTCTAAAATATGAGGTTGCAAAAAATAAAAAAACTCACCCACATACGAATAAAACAAAAAATGCCCTGTAACATAATGCCAATAAATAAGTTGTATCGAAACAACTAAAAAGCTCGTCAATAGTACGAGAGAAAACTTAGCCAGGTTATCTTTAATAAAATTCAACTTGGTCCGTAAGGAATTTATACTAAATACATTCCACACAAATGGCAATGAACAAATAAGAATATTTATAGGTCTTACCAGAATAATCAAGCCTATAAGCATTCCTATTACAAGAGCAATTTTTACAGATGGTTTTATATGAAAGAGATGTGTAACCCACAACAAAATACAAACCAGCGAAAAGCTGTATTGATGAGAAAAAAGAGCCTCGCCATAGGAATACCAAAGCAGATTGGTTCCTAAATACAAACTCCATAATACAAGCCATACTATAGTAGGCTTAACATACAGAAGAAGAATTTTCCGCAAATAGAAAAAGCCAAGTGTCAAATAAAAAAAACTTCCAACAGCTAAGGCAATTTGATAGGCTGGCGAATATCCATCCGCCATGAAACCTGTTAATGGAGCCAATACGAAATGCCCTAAAAGAAAAAAAGGCAGATATAACAAACTCATGCCAATACTCATTTTCATTACATATCCGCCATTCTCGGAGCGAGTAGCAAAATATTCATTCGTGCATGCAGTATTGGGGTCATCTAAGAATTTAAGAGCTAAATCATCACAAATAAAATAAGCCGTTAAATATCCATAATAACCTACTACATCGGACTGAATTTGATTTCTAGACCAGTTTTTTTGATAACTGTTTAATAAAAACCAACATATCAAAAAAATAAAAAAATGAATGTGCGCCTTTCTCAACTAAAAAACGATTTGTTTATGTTTAACAAAAATCAAAAAGAGTTAAACTAAGAATAAATTATATATATTTGAAACGTATTATACAGATTTACATAATGATAATTGAACTTTTAGTAGGCTTGTTTGTTATAGCACAAAAATAACAATGAAAATGAATAGGTTCTCTATTAAAGATTTCGAAAATATTTCAGGTATAAAAGCGCATACAATACGTATTTGGGAACAGCGCTACAATTTATTATCTCCCCGCAGAACAGATACCAATATTAGATATTATACACACGAAGAGCTTAAAAAGCTTTTAAATATTAGTTTTTTATATACAAACGGATTCAAAATTTCGAAAATAGCCGATTTAAGTGAAGATGGGATAAAAAAAGAAGTTGAGAAGCTTACCGAAACTGAGACAAAAGAAGACGAACAAATAAATGCGCTAGTTATTGCTATGATTGAGATGGAGGAGTTGAAATTTGAAAAAATAATTTCTACCAACCTCTTGCGTCATGGTTTCGAAAAAACAATGACATCCATAATTGCACCCTTCCTAGAGAAAATTGGAATTCTGTGGCAAACAAATGCAATTAACCCAGCACAAGAACATTTTATTTCAAATTTGATAAGACAAAAAATTGTTGCTGCCATAGACGCATGCCCATACAACACAAATAAGCACGCTCGTAAATTTTTATTGTATCTTCCGGAAAACGAGCTGCATGAGCTAAGTCTCCTTTTTTATGCTTATTTAACGAAACAAAAAGGACACAACACCATTTATTTAGGGCAATCGGTTCCGTTTGAAGATCTACTCTCAGTGGCAAAACTAAAAAAGCCAGAATACATTGTAAGCGTTATTACATCGCAGCTTAAAGACATTTCAATGAAAGATTACATTGAAAATTTATCCGATACATTCGAGCACAGCAAAATATTTCTGTCGGGTATGCAAATAGCTACTTACGACAAAAATTTTCCGAAAAACATTACTACGTTTAAAAACCCTAGCGAATTTCTGTCGCTGTTATAATCGCTATTACATAATTCCTAATAGTTATTGATGTTATGCGGCTGCAAAACATCAAAACTGCCATTAGACCTAGATAAAAGTTAGATTTCATTACACACAATACAAGAGTCTCTTTTATGCGGTAAGACTACCACATAAATCAATTTGTTTATACTTTACAAAAATATATTAAACAAAACTTGCTTATTGTTTAACTTATAGATACATTTGTTAAACAAAAAAACAAAAGGGTATGACATCTATAGAATTTAACACCAAACTTACCATGGAAACTGGGATTCTTAGAAACTTTGCATTAAAACTAACTCGCAATTCAGAAGACGCCCAGGATTTAATACAAGATACACTATACAAGGCATTGAACAATCGCGAAAAATTTGTAGATGCCACTAACTTCAGAGGTTGGCTTTTAACAATTATGCGAAATATTTTTATTAATTCATACAACAGACACACAAAGCACAATGAAATAATAAACGAAAAAAAAGATACTATTCTAACAAACCGATTGCACATAAAAAGCACAAACGAGGGGGAGTCTATAATGACAGAAAAAATAATTAACCGTGAAATAGAAACGCTGCAACAAGAATTTAGAGTCCCTTTTGAAAGGCATGTTGAAGGCTATAAATACGAAGAAATATCAGAAGAGCTGCACATACCAATTGGAACCGTAAAAAGCAGAATTTTTATGGCACGAAAAAGATTGATGGAAAAACTTAAAGAACTTAATTAATTGTTTAAAAAGAAATAAGAAAAATTAAACAAAAAAAACGGATGGAAACAACTAAAAAATACATTGAAACTACAATTGATGAAATAGGCAACAATCACATTCTTACTTCTATTGAAACTCCGCTAAGAGAAGATGCTTTTGTTCTTGATGATGAATTGAAAATAGAATTAATTGAAGATAAATTCACAGAAATAATGAATATTCATGGCTTGGATTTAACTGATGACAGCTTAAAAGGAACCCCACACCGAGTTGCGAAGATGTACGTGCAAGAAATTTTTAGCGGACTAAATCCCAAAAACAAACCGGATATAAAACTCTTTGAAAACAAATATAAATACCAAGAAATGTTGGTCGAAAAAAACATTACGTTTTATTCGAATTGCGAACACCACTTTGTGCCAATAATCGGAAAAGCTCACGTAGCCTACATTTCAAACGGAAGCGTAATTGGATTATCTAAAATAAACAGAATTGTAAATTATTTTGCCAGACGACCGCAAGTGCAAGAACGACTTACCGTTCAAATTGCAAACGAACTAAAACAACTTCTAAATACGGAAGATGTTGCGGTGGTTATAGATGCAGTACACTTATGTGTTTCGTCTAGAGGAGTAAACGACTCTAGCAGTAAAACTGTTACTTCGAGCTACCACGGGAAATTTTTAAATGAGCAAAGCAGAAACGAGTTTTTAAAATACATAGAATTTTAACATGGCTAATTATGTGATTGTTGGTGGCACTTCGGGTATTGGATTAAGTTTAGTGGAGGAGCTTGATTCTGATAAATCAAATTCAATTTATGTCGTTTCCAGAACGAATAAAAATTTAGACAAGCTCACAAATTGTATTCATATAAAATGGGATGCAATGGAACTTTCAAATTTTGAAAGCCAACTTCCGGAAATAGTTGATGGATTTGTGTATTGCCCTGGAAGTGTTAATTTAAAACCATTTGCTCGACTTACAGAAAAAGAATTTAAAGATGATTTTCAATTAAATTTTTTTGGTGCAGTAAATTCTTTACATCAGGTATTACCCAAACTGAAAATGAGTCCATTCGCATCGATTGTATTTTTAACTACAGTAGCGGCAACTATAGGAATGCCTTTTCACACATCAATTGCTGCATCAAAAGGTGCATTAGAAGGATTTTCAAAATCGCTTGCAGCTGAATTAGCTCCTGCCATAAGAGTAAATACAGTTGCCCCATCCCTAGTAAAAACGCCACTAACAGAGCGTTTAACATCTACTATAGAAAAAATTGAGGTGATGTCTAAAAAACACCCCTTACAAAAAATTGGAGAACCCAATGATATTGCAAACATTATAACGTACCTTTTATCAAAAAAAAGCAAATGGATTACAGGACAAACTTTTGCTGTAGATGGAGGAATGTCAACACTTAAAATTTAAAAAAATGAAAATATATTATTTCTTACTAATGACATTTGGCTCTATATTGGGCTGCAAAAATGTTTTGACTAAACCTACAAACGAAAATCTAACAAAAGAAAACATGACTACTACAAAATCAATTTATGATTTTACATTAAAATCAATAGATGGAAAAGACATTTCTTTGGCACAATACAAAGGAAAAAAAATACTACTAGTGAATGTTGCTTCAGAGTGTGGCTATACTCCGCAATATAAACAACTGCAAGAACTGTATGACAAAAACAAAGAAACACTTGTTATACTTGGATTTCCGGCTAATAATTTTGGAGCGCAAGAGCCAGGACAAAATTCAGAGATAAAAACATTTTGTGAAAAAAATTACGGAGTTACATTTCAACTCTTTTCCAAAAAATCTGTTAAAGGAGACGACCAACACGAGTTATATAAATGGCTATCTACAAAATCTGAAAATGGATGGAATGATAAAGCTCCAAGCTGGAACTTTTGCAAATACTTAATTAATGAAAAAGGAGAATTAATAAACTTTTTTTCATCGAATGTAAATCCGGTAGGAGAAGAAATTTCAAATGCACTTAAAAAGTAAAATACTTACAACCACCGATTTTGAGCAAATGGATAATTTGTTCAAAAAAACTTTTTTTAATTCTTTAAGTGGATTTAAAAGTGTAAACCTAATTGGAACCTTAGACAAATTTGGAAATACCAACTTAAGTATTTTTAGTTCTATTTTTCATGTTGGTGCAAATCCCCCTCTGATTGGTTTTATTGTAAGACCAGACAGTGTTGATAGGCACACGCTTCAAAACATATTAGAAACCGAAGTATATACTATCAATAATATCAAACAAGATTTCTACATAAAGGCTCATCAAACAAGTGCCAGATACCCAAAAGAATTTTCAGAATTTAAAGAATGTGGGTTTACCGAATTTTATTCAAACTCGATTAAAGCACCATATGTACTAGAATCAAACATAAATATTGGATTACAAAAAAAAGAGATAATCAAATTAGAATTGAACGGAACAATTATTGTTATAGGAGAAGTTAAAGAGGTTTTACTTCCAGAAGATTTAGTTGAAGGTGATGGTTTCGTAAATCACGAAAAAGCCGAAAGCATTACCTGTTGCGGACTTGACAGCTATCACACTACAAATATACTTTCTAGACTTGCTTATGCAAAACCCAACAAACTAACACAAAAACTAAAGTAATGGTTCACACTATCGAAGCATATCAAAAAATTCCTACCACCATTGATAAAGCATGGGAGTTTATGTCTTCTCCCAAAAATCTAAAAATAATTTGTCCGGATTATATGGACTTTACCATCACATCTAAAGAAAGTGAAATACAAAGTATGTTCCCTGGACAAATTATTACTTACACACTAAAACCGCTTTTAAAAATTCCTATTAGCTGGTGTACAGAAATAACGCACGTAAAGGATAAAGAATATTTTGTAGATGAACAGCGGTTTGGCCCTTATGCGCTATGGCACCACAAACATTTCCTAAAACCAATTGAAAACGGAGTAGAGATGTATGATTTAGTACACTACAAACTACCGATGGGAATACTCGGAAAATTGGCAAATCAAGTTTTCGTAAAAAAACAACTTCAAGCTATTTTTGATTACCGTTACAAAAAAATAGAATCGCTATTCGGCACTTACTAAGTCATGATTTTACTGTAAAAACAAAGAAATCTCTCTTTTTTGTTTGACATATTCAATTTTTAGTCGTAAATTAATAGTACCCATCTAAGCACTTTTCATTTTTACGAACTTTATTAATCGAATGAATAAAAAAATACATTTTTTATGTATTTCTTTTCTATTAATATGTTTCACTCTAACTAGGGCGCAAACGGTTACTGTTACGCCCAGTAGCAACAATGTTTGCAATACATCCCCATCTATCTCATTTACTACATCTCCTACAGGAGGCTATTTTACAGGCAAAGGCGTACAAAATGGCGTATTTTATCCAAGTTCTGCAGGCATAGGCACACACACCGTAACTTACTCTATAATTACCAATAGTGTTACATCTACTGCTATTACAACCATTACAGTAAACCCTAATCCCAATCCTGTAATTACGGGCAACTTAAATGACTGTAATGCCGCAGGAGGTGGTGGTCCTATCAAAACTGGAGGTGGTGGAGATGTTTGGTCATTTTGCGGTGGAAAATGGACCAGTGCAATGTACACTGTATGTGAAAATAGCATAGAAAGTTACTCTGTTGCTAGCATAAATCCAGGCAGCACTTACAATTGGGGAATAAGCACAGGCACTATAATTGGAGGGAATACAGGTAGCAGCGTTACTATTCAATGGCCTGCTGGAACTGGCAGTGGGTCATTAAGTGTAACCGAAACAAACAGCTCTGGATGTACAGACTCAGTAGCCATTTGCATCACAATTGAAAAAATACCAACTGCCAACTTCAACTTTAACACCTCTTGTTTAGGAATACCAACCCAGTTTAGCAATTTATCTACTGGAGGTGCTACTAATTGGTACTGGAATTTTGGAGATGGAACAACTTCAACAGAGCCAGATCCCAACCATATTTACACAGCCCCAGGTACATACACGGTTTCACTTACAGTATCCAACAAATGTGGGTGTTCACATACAATTACGAAAACAGTTACAATTGGCTCTGCGCCAGGTGCAGACATTAATTGTCCATCAACCATGTGCGCTGGGAAGCAAGCAACTTATAATACTAGTGCATTATGCAGTTCTTATAGTTGGAGTGTAACCGGAGGCACAATTGTAAATGGGCAAGGCACCAACCAAATAATTGTTAATTGGGGAAGCAACTCACCCGGTAGTGTATCTTTGTCAACGTCAGGGTGTACACCGGCAACTTGTTCCACTCCTACCACCTATCAAGTTCCAATAATTTCCCCTAACCCTGCTATAACTGGGAATTCTGTTACATGCACCGGTGCAAGCGAATTGTATTCAGCCCCCTATTGGCCTGGAGCAGCGTATACTTGGAGTTTAGTGCCATCTAGTGCAGGAAATATTATTGGAGGTGGAAATCCCAATGATATTCTTATAAATTGGGTAGGCACAGGAAATGCTCAATTGGTTGTAAGTGTTGGAAACCCTAATTTAGGTTGCCAATATACATCAACCATTGCAATAAATATTAGACCATACTTTAAAATAAGCGGGAACTGGCAAATTTGCATAAACAATAATTTACCTCTTGCCACTAACTTGCCAGGAACATATAATTGGGGAAGCTCGAATGGAGCTGTAGTCTCAGGACAAGGCACAAGCAGTGCAGTATTCAACTGGAGCGTAAGTGGGTATTACACAGTAACTGCAACTGCAACCGGAGCAACTTCAGGGCAGTATTGCAACAACACCGCTGTTTATGGAGTGCAAGTAGTTAAACCGCCTCCTATTGACTCCATTTCCGGCCCTAGATTGGTATGTCCAAGTTCATCCGGACAGTATGCGGTTGTCTATACTGGCAGTAATTCATATGGATTTAACCCTCAATACTCATGGACAATAACAAACGGAACGCCAACTACATCTTCCAACAATCCGGTAAATGTAACGTGGGGAGCAACGGGACCTTACGTAATCAAAGTGCGCATGAATCATTGGGGACAATCAACTTGTGGACCGCCTATATATAGTATGACTGTAAATAGTGTTTTATCTAACACTCCTGCCATTGCCGGAACTAGCAGTGTTTGTGTTGGATCGGCCTCTGCATTTTCTGTGCCTACAATAAACGGAGCTACCTATGCATGGTCTCTAAACCCTGCTAACGCAGGAAATATTGTAGCAGGGCAGGGAACCAAAAACACAACCATTCAATTTACAACTATAGGCACAGTTACAGTAAACTTAAGTTATGTTGCCTGCGGAATTCCAGTAACTGTAACAAAAGTAGTAACTGTAAATCCCACACCTAATCCTTCTACAACTTTACTAACACCTTGGTTATGCCCATTCTCTACTGCTAACATTGCTGCAGGAGGAGGAACATTTAGTAGTTATACTTGGCGTAACCCAACGAACAATGTAATTGGAACAGGAACAGTCGTAACTACAAGTGTTTCTGGCGTGCACCGATTAACAGTTACAAATTCCTTTGGCTGCAGTAAAACAGTAACAAGAAATGTGCCTACTGCGCCTAATCCCAATCCATTGATTACCACAAACAGCTATACTCTATTTTGTACTACAGATACTATAAAAGCTAAACTAAATGCGTTTCTTCAACAAGGCTCAAGCTTTCAGTGGATTTACACTAATTCTGTTGTTAGCACTGCCAGCACATATACAGCTACAGCTATAGGAACATATTCATTAGTTGTAAAAAATTTATATGGTTGTGACGATACATCGGCAATATTTTTAGACACCATTGACTGTTCTACAATTCCTGGGGGAGGTGGAGGATTTCCGTTCCCCGGCTTCCCAGGACTTGGTGGCGGTGGTGGTGGTGGTGGTGGCGGTGGTGGCGACGGCGACGACGGTTGCACAGCAGCATCTACATTCATTGAACTGACTTGCTCGGCCACTGGCACAGCCTCCGCGTGCACCACTGCCTTT